>CANRWA010000028.1 GCA_947643415.1 uncultured Clostridia bacterium
ACACTCATTTTTTGCAAACCCGCTATTTGTTACTTAACAGGAATGCTCCCTCTTTAAACACCCTGTTCAGATACCACAATCCATCCTCATCCTGCCGTGTGGTAATCTTTGGAAATGTCTCTCTGAGGATAGTCAGGTCCTCACTGCAGTCAGCACAGATGGTAAGTAAAAGATCATTGCCCTGCATCTCCAGGCAAAGCAGAATGGCTGAAATCGTGTCGATGCCCTCTTCTATGACTGCCTCAAAAACATCGTACACAACGCCTGCCGTTTCCGTCAGGAATCTTTCACAGTCCATAATCTGCACAGCGCATTCCACTCCATAAAGCTTAAGGTTCTCTTTGAATTCCCTGATGCCGAGAAGGAGCTCCTCTTTGCAGATACCCTTTTTCTGGCCAGAGACAACGATAAGGTCGCTGCGGCGTTTGATGTATGTGCCAACGATCACGATTTTTCCAAGCAGGCATTTTGCCTTGTCAAGATCTTCTGTCTGCCGAAGCTGTGTTGTCAATTTCCGAAGCATGACAACCTGTGATGCCGTCTGTTTCTCCACCAGATCATAAAGCCTGTTTTCCTCCTCCAAATGCAGCCGGTAAGCTTTTTGCTCTGCCTCTGCCCTCAGGACATCTCCTGTATCACAGAGTTCTTCCCGTGTCATTTCCAGTTCCTTCTGCACAGAAAGAAGCTCTGATACGTTCTCCTGCCAGTAAATATGGCCGCCGCGGATGGCTGCCCCTGATAACCGCACAGACTGCTCCAGCATAACAGGTGCCGTATCTGCCTGCACCAGTATTTCTTTCGGAACCGTCCCCAGCCCCTCCGAAGCATAACAGACCTGATGCTCCCGGTCAGTAAGCTGCACGGTGATGGCAGCGCTCTGAAACAAGTTTTCATAGGTAATATTCGTCTGAAACAACCCACTTTCTATCACTAATTCAAATAAAACCGCCACCATCAGACAACCGGATGCAGTCATATCATTCAGATAATTGCGAACAAAACTTCCATCCACAAAATACATGACTCCATAAATGATCATTAAGATCACACACAAAAACAACAGCGGTGTAAACTTTTTCCGTCTGGGAATGCGGCATTTGTGTACCATGATCACACTGGCCACAACGACACACAACACAATCAGCGCCATAATCAGATAATATCCTGTTTCATGGGTACAGGATGCATTGGTCCAGGGGACACCTTCCGGAAATGAAAAGACAATCTGGTGCATATCATTCGTCAGGACAAGCAAAATCAACATCGCTCCTATTCCAAGCAGAAATATTCCCCCTTTACCCAGTCTGACATTTTCACCCCCGCCTGCCATGATCGCTATATTCAGGCCCAGAACAGTAATCAGGATCTGGGGGATATAATAGGCATACCACAGATACCTCACGACCGTGACATGATCCATGAATACCAGATGCTTAACACTACTCAAAGCAATCCAGAACACAAGGAGCATAGAAACCCCGCCAAAACAGCGTCTTGTCACCTTTTGAATGATGCCATGACAGACACTACGTCCCCATGCGTAATACATTCCCATATAAATAAAGCTGCGGATCAAGCTGAAAAAATAATATTCCGGATCTCCGGGCATTACAAATTTGCAGGCCAGCGCAATACCTACGCCAGTAAATACCATCGTCCAGACACAGATGACCCGACGCTTGATATTATACTTCCGAAACACACTGTACAACACTAAGACCAGCGATTCCGACAAGATATAGGCAACGGAGAGAAATTCAAATCTGTGGGGGCAAAACTGTTCGACCAGCCAGACTATAATGTCAATAAACACGGCGGACAGCAAAATGATTGCCGGAATACGATTGGAAACCTTGTTTTTTTTCATCGAAAAGGCAATGGCCGCGAGCATTGCCGCAAAATATAGAAATAGATAAATATAATACAATATATGAAGCGGACCATATTCTCTCACAAGCAGTGCTGTGCCATTCACAATTTCAAACGAAACTGTCCTGTAATACACAGTCAGATATCCGGGGCTTGCAGCAATAGCAAGGACAACAAACCCAATAACGGACAATACCACTGGAAACCATTTGGGATAACGTACTCCGCAGATATTTAAAATGATCATCAGCATAAAAAAGGGCAGAAAAACATTGCCGGCATACGCAATCCTGTTCGATAAAAGCGCAAAATCAAGCGTCTCTGACACAGACAGCAAAAAATACCCAAGATTCGCAACAAAGACTGATACAAATAACAACCGCAGCCAAATCTCTTTTTTTCTGTCAACAATAATACATGCACCGAGCAAAACCAGTGCAGTTATACTAATTACACCATATGTCAGAGACATCCGGCTACCTCCATATTTTACTGTTACCATAATCTTTTCCGATATACCATTATCCGCATATACTACTTTAATATTAGCAAAATTGTTTTGGAAAAACAACTTAGAGAGCACAATTCGCATTTTTGGGGGAACAAATTGCAGACATCAAAATAGGGGGCTCTATCCTGCTCTGATACCAACAGGTACATACATTTGCCGGCGCCGTTGAGCTAAATGGACTTTCACCACAGAACGTGGGCATGCCCATCATACTAAAAGCAGTTTTTTTCCCTTTCAGGTTATAACTCTCAACAAAGGAAACGACTGGTTTCGGCATCGTCGCCCACCAGTTGGAATAGCAGAATGGAGCCCGTCTCTGTTATGCGTTGAAAATACGGGCTTTATAGGTAACTTCCCTATATTACCAGCTCCTCTGGCTGTTTCTGCCAAATTCCACAAATAAAACAAAAGGACAGGCTAAACCATTCAGCCCATCCTTCTGCCATAATCCAGTTTCTCTATTTTATCTTTTTCTTCGCCCACTTCTGCACACTTTTAGCAGACGAATCCGTCAAATCCTTACCGCTTACTACTTTTGCACCCTTTGCTGCTGCCTTTACACCTTTCATACTGCCGGAGATTCCGCTTCCCCCGCTGGTACAGAATGGCACAATCTTTTTGCCTTTCAGGTTATGGGACTCCAGAAATGTGCGGACAATCATCGGTTCCTTTCCCCACCATATCAGTAGTTAAAATGGAGCCAGTCTCTGTTATGCGTTGAAAACATGGGCTTTAACGGCATACAAAAGTGTGTACTGTGTTACTTATCTTTCGTCACGGTTCTTCAATATTCAACTCTATCCATTATAAATATAAGAATTTATATGCACAAATGGGCATGGCAATCATCCACACCCATTTCATAGATTATTTAATTTTTATCCTGTAACTTTTCCGTAATTCTTAAAAGTGACCGGCATATCACATCCAACCTTTCTACCCACTTCCACCCTTCACTATTCAGTACTTCCAGGTTTTCAAAAGCTTGGGAATGTCTCTGCACGCTGCTACAGTTCTTCCACTATTCCAAAGCAGATGAAGGTATTATAGGAATATACATTCACAGAAAGCAACAAAAAAACTTTTTATTTATCTAAATCTAACAATATGCACTGTTCTGTATCTTCGATCATCCCATCGTCCATACACCTCTTTCAAACGAAGAAATAAAGGAGCATAGAATTTTGTCATACTCAAAGTATTGTTTTATTATCATAAAACTTAAAAATCCAACTATTTGAATTTTTTGTTCCATTGATTGATTACTTTCTCAACCTCTGCAATTAGCTGTCCCTTATCTGGAATATAGTATGTATATTTAGATGCAAAGATATTGCTAGATAAACCACCCAACGCATACTCTACTGCCAAAGAATCTTTATCCGTACAAAGTATAATACCTATCGGCTTATTATCTCCCTCATCATTTACTTCATTCTCATAATAATTCAGATACATATTTAGCTGTCCAACGGCTTCCGGCACCAATTTTGTTGTCTTTAATTCAATAATTACATATGATTTTAATGGTTTGTTATAGAATACCATGTCTGCATAATAATGTATATTATTAATTGTAACCCTCTGCTGCGTACCGACAAACATAAAACCTCTTCCTAATTCCAGTAAAAACTTCTCAATTTGCTGTACTAATGCTTTTTCCAAATCACTTTCTACTATCGGCTTATCTTCTGGTATGCCTAAAAACTCAAACACATATGGATCTTTTATAATATCTTTTGGCTTTGTAATTTCAATACCATTCGATGCTAAATTCAATACTTCCTGCTTATTGACCTCCCCCTTCGACAAGAGCAAACGCTCATATAAAGAAGTATTAATCTGCCTTTTTAATTCTCTGACAGACCAACTTGAGTTAATAGCTTCATTTTCATAAAAACTGCGTTTATCTTTATCTGAAATAGTTAGAAGTTCGCAATAATGTGTCCAGCTCAATTTGCCAGTCACTGACTGGCAATTCTCATAATTCAAATAGAATGCTCTCATATTTTGCAAATTTGATCTGGAGAAGCCTTTACCAAATTCACTTGTTAAAACTTTTGATAACTGTTTTAATGTTTGTTCTCCGTATCTAGCACGAATACTCTCGTTCTGCTCATATCGAACAATAATTTCCCCAATCTTCCAATAAGAAATAATCAATTCATTGTTTACTTCTTTCGCAATATTACTTCGTGCAGTATCAAGAATATTCTTTATTTCATTAATCAACGGATGTATTAATTGATTGTCCATTCTAAAGTATCCCTTCAAATTTTAATTATATAAAATATATACAAGTTACGTTATTGTATATGTCACTACATCTTCTTCACATTTTCTTCCCCAAAAAGTTCCTTAGCTTTTTCGATAACAGAGCTTGTTGGATTAGGATAATATACTATTAAATTGTTTTTCGCACGAGAACAGCACACATAGAAAATTCTCTCTGTTCTCTGAATAACAGATTCTTTACCCTGAGTTTGTTCAAAATAATATTTGAAATTGTAATTATTCCATCTTCCATTATCCATCACCACAAGCACATTTTCAAATTCAGCTCCTTTAATACCATGCTGCGTAGAATATGGAGAGTAACTATTATAATATGAAAAATAGGACATAAGCTGTGTTGATGGCAAAATTTTCACTTTATCATATATTTCACTATATTTTTCTACATACGCCTCAAATTTATCGTCTTTTCTAAGAAACTTTTCTTTATCAAAGCATTCAATCATATCCCCTATAGTACCTGTCTCTATGCCACTTTCAATATCAGATAACGCCTTACTTATAGATTGCTTGTCTGCATTAGTTTTGATTTTTTTCTGTAATGATTCCAGAACTACTGAATAACATTTATTATTATAATGATATATAATATTCCCCATTCTTAGCAAATGTTTGGCTAGATAGTCTGGTTCATTTCCTATAATTCTATCTGAAATTGGAAATGCCGCCAATAATTCGGCAAACCCTAAACGGACTGCACTCAATCTATGTGTTAAAAATAAGATTTTTGTTTCTTCAAAACTTTCAAAATTCCAACCTTCTGAATATTCACTTGCCTGAAAAGTCTCTAAATCAAAGTTCTTGTCTGAATAAAGAAAAATAGCCGAACCAACTTTATTTTCTATTGTTCCATCTTCATTTTTCTTTGCTGGCTCCTGCTTTATATCAGATCGTAACCGATTCAGTAAATTAATAACTTTTACAGAGCAGCGATAATTATCCGCCTTTCTGATCTCAGTAACATCCTTTGAATCAATATACGTCTGTATATTTCCTATTCCTGTATCATAAATGGATTGCATCCTATCGCCAAAGAAACCAATACACAATGATTGTTTTGCTGTTTCTTTTATATGCTTTAAAAATATTTCAATTACAGACACCTGTGTATCTTGATATTCATCAATTAAAATATAATCATACTTATCACAAAGTATTTTTGATAGCATTGGATATGATGCAAACATATAATTGGCAATTTTTAATACATCATCATGAGATATGATTCCATTTTGTAAATCCCTGTAATTTTGATATTGAACAACGTCAAAATCTGCTTCAGTTATTGGTTTGTCTCCAGAATAACTGATTGTAAGACCGCATTCTGCAGAATCTCCTGAAACCAACTCTACTAATGTCTGTTTTAAGTTTTTTTGATAGTCCTTTAGTTCTTCCCACAAAAAATCATGAATTGTCGAAACATGAAGCTTTGAATAAGGGGAGCGTTCTCTGATCTCATCCGCTGCCACGTTCGTGTATGTTATACAAGCTACCTGTACCTTCGGATTTCTGTCAAAAATATAATGAAGTGTTTGCACTAAGGTATACGTTTTCCCACTTCCAGCACCACCACTTAGCAAAAAATTGTTTTTTCTATCCAAACATGCACATACCTGCTCCATCACTGTATCAGCCACTCTAATCCCTCCTTAATGTATAGTGGTATATTCCATTTTTCGTTCTTTGAACCTCCATACAAAAGAATATCCAATGCAAATGCTGTCTTACTATTAATACAATCATGTGCCATATTAAAGTAATCATTGCCCAAACTTTCTAATTTATTTCGATTTTTTAGACCAGCAAAGTTATCTTTATTATCTATAATAAATTGAAGATTATCACATAAAAAGGCATCTTCAAAACTCCGAGCCTGATATCCATTTGTTTCCTTCTGAAAGATTAATCGTAGATTACCTTCATTGGATATTTCCCATTTTAAAGTTTCCTCATTATATTTCAAGGTAATTGCTTTTTTGGATAATGCAACAATATCAGACAAATTATTCTTACCAGTAAAAAATTTAATTGAAGCATTAGACGTAGTAGTTGCTTCTGAATATTTACACTCTACTGCCCTGCCTTTCGAATTAATTTTTGCACAATCTAAATCTGTAACAATCAAAGTCTTTATTCCTAAAAATCCTAATAGTACAGCAAATATATGAGAATACGCCCCAACTTCAACGACCGAAATATTCTGTGACAGCAAAGGCTCTGTTTGTAGAATTTCTTCCTTACCAGCTTGTTCCGTTCTAGATTCCTCTAATTTCTGAATTGAATCCGCTTTCTCATCATCCATCTTTTTCATCATAGCTGAAAGAAGAATTCTCTCTGTATCCCCCTCAATCAAAACTGCTTTATCTGCAAAAAACAGTTCCGCCCGATTAAGTGTAACATATTGTTTTACAAATCTATATGCCCGCTCCTGTTCTTTCCTTTTTTGATCATCATTTGCATTCACCATTTTAGAATATAAACTCTTCAAACTTCTAGACTTCACACTTGTAACCGTTTCACGATAGAAGTATTTTATATCTTTGAAGTCACACTGTGAAACCATATGAGATGAATGGGTGCTGATTATTGTCTGCAAAGAGAAATCTTGTCCCAGTTCCTCGCAGTATGTTTTCAAAATCTTTTTAATATTGTTGATAAAAATATACTGCATTTGAGGATGCGTATGTGCTTCTGGTTCTTCGATAAATAGCAGATTTAGAGGTGTCGGATTTTCCTCGTCATTATTTTTCTTGGCCAAATGATTTAACTTAATCCGTATATCAAATATAATTGCAAAAAGATTTAAATAACCAAGTCCATTATAATCCTCTGGCAGCAACGTATCCTGATGCTTATATTTAACAGTGGTATTATCTTGAAAAATCTTTTTTTCGCTTAATGTAGACAAAACAGATAATTCTGCCTCCTTGGGGTTATAAGACATTTGAGCTATCTCATCTACAATCGACAAAAATATTTCTTGATATATACCTGACAGACTCTGATCCGTTTCACTCAATTGTTTCTGTAATTCCGGGAATTCTGCATCTGACGAAACATTTGCTGCATAATATTTCCCCGCTAATACCGACAACGATTTGCTTTTTCCTTGTTCATTATCTACATCGCGCTTTGCCCAAATCGTTTCCATTGAAATAATGGAGCGTACTATTTCATTTGTAATAATTTTAAAATTGCTTTCATTTCCATACTCTAATGCCTTTATGCGTATATCAAAATACTTTCTTATATTGTTGCTTACATAATATTGAAAATCCCGCTCAATACCTTTTCCCCTATATTCCGCATAATCTTTCACAAGTTTTAAATATTTTTCGTATGCTAAAGCATATTCAAATAGTATTACTAAATGTGTTTTAGAACTATCCAAATCTAAGAGAAGTTTCGATGCCGCACCAAGATTGTCTGTTTGCTTATAGGATATGACAAGTTTTAGGGATAATGCAATTTCATTATATTCTTCTGCTTTTAACACTTTATTCTCTAATTCAAGCATTTTCTGTTGAACTTCTAAACTAAAGTCTTCAAAAACAAAGTCAGGTTTACTTTCTGTTAAAAATCTTTGCAGTACAATCAAAAAAGAAGTTTTCCCTGAATTATTTTTTCCAATAACTAAAGACAAAGTATCCTCAAAATCTATGTCTATCTCTTTTAACATTCTGAAATTTCTTATATGAGCTGACTCTACCTTCATCATTCTCCTCCTCCGTAATGGCATAATGAATCAAAATAAATTATAGCAAAAATATTGCTTTAAACCAATTTTACTTTTAATTTGTCTATATTCAATAATGAGATTCTGTACAACACCTATTCAGCCTTGTGATACCACAACACTCCTTCATCTCCTATTACGGAAACTTTTACTATCCAAATCTCATCTCATGCGTCTCTAACTGCAGTCTTTCATCATAATCACTAATCCTATGAAAGACATCATTAATCTCATTTTCAGATATTTCCCATGCCTATTCCTTATGACCAATAACATCGTAAATCTCCACTTAATCCTATTTATACTTTCTTAATTTTAAATTATAATTCACATTTCCGCATTTTTCAATGTTTTTTACCAATTTTTGATATCAAAATCCTAATACTACTTTTTATCATAACTAACAGGTGTACCATCTGTGCCCTCCTGCTAATCTAACTTTACCCCCCTACAGGCTTCTTAATAAAATTCAAATCCTTCCTATCCACCGCCTTCTGCAGCTTCGCATTCCTTTTCTTCAATTCCTCATTCTCCCTCTGCAGTTCCCTTACTTTCTGCTCCAGCAGTTCAAGACGCCCTTCCATCGCCCGGTCAATAATCGCTCTGCGGGGATCGATTAACCCTGCCTGATTCTGCACTGCATCATCCATCTCTTTGCGGATGGTCGGATTCTTATAAAAGAACCCTCTGGAAAGTCCCGTCATTTTCATCAACTTGGGGACGGTGATCCGCTCCTGCCCCATCTGCAGTTCCCGAATTGCTTTCCTTGCCTGTGCAATCTTTTCCTCACTCCGCTGTCGGTTCTTGGTAACCATCGTGTCGTATTTGTTCATATTCCTCACTCCATCCATCCAGATTTTCATAAATAATCTTTGTCATCATGTCCCTCACAGTCCTTGTTTCATCTGCCATAAGCTGATTGCTCATCTTCCGGTAGTGCTGTACACTCCCCAATCTTTTATGCCCTAACAGTTTTGCAATCGTCCAGTCATCCAGATGCATCTCCGTCAGCTTTACTCCGTAATAATGCCGGAACATATGCGAGTTAAACCCGAACGGTTTTCCATCGTCATCCCGCAACTTCTCCCTCTGGATCATGGCCAAGACTTTATACTTAATCGTAGTATACTGCAGCGGACGGCTGACATCATTTTCATTGACAAATATGTACTTTGTCTCTCCATACCGTTCTATGGTATAGTCAATCGCTTTCTGTATCAGCATGGTTAGTTCCCTGCTGATTGGTTTGTTATATACATCTGTCTTTACCTGATATATACGGATCATATTCTGTCCATGCTCGTTATAAAGGCAGTCCCTTCGAAGCGTCAGTGTGTCGGATATTCTCGTACCCAACATCTGATGTATCACGAGGCATCTTGCAATCTGCTCGTCCATTCTGGCGATATGGGCATTAAGAATTTTCATCTCATTTTCCGAATACACCTTGAACTCCGGCTGTTCCTCCGGTGGTATGTCTGTATTCAGGAATAACCTGTCAAACTGCGGGTATTGGTACAGTTTGCCTACTGTTTCCAGCATGGAACGCAGACTCAATACCTGATTGCTCGCCCCTTTCTTGGGAGTGCATTCCGTCATACGGTATATCAGGTATGCTTCCAGAATCCCCCTGTCTATCTCCGCACAAGACTGCACTTTGGGATGTTTTTCTTGCAGATATATAGAAAAATGCCGCATGGCATTCAACCCGTTCTGTATTGTTCCAAGCGCTTCATACTGTAGACGCAGGTACACCGCTTTCTTTATTTCCTCCCGCATATCCTGCTGACTGATTTTGGTAAAATTGAGTGTTTTTATGTTATAAATCGGGTTACTGCGTATTGCAAGGTCAAGCCTATCCAGTTCCCATATGTCTTTTTCCCTCTCATCCCGTTCATCGGCAGGCTGTAAAAAACGCAGGATTCTCTCAAAATATTTAATCTGCTTAGTATCCACCATGTGTTCATTTCCATAAACATTCACTTTTTTCGTGGTCAGCGGATGCCCGTTCTGCAAAAGCCAGCCCCTGAACTGTCTCATCCATTTCTCCGGTTTTCTCTCCAGAAAACTTTTTATGCGGCTGGTATCCTTTTCTTCGAGGAAACATACAAGCCTCCGGAACAGAATCTTATCACTTAAAATTGTTGCAAAAGATACCTTTTCCCCTCGGTACAGCACAAATCTCTTTAATTCCTCTTTCAGACCTTCCAATGCAATCCCCGACATGTCATAAAAGGGTGAAACATAGTTTGTTTTTCTCTGTTCCTCTGTTGCCTCTGCGTAACATTTCAACTCGCTATAATAAATTCTGTCCTGCTCCATCGTTTTCTCCTTTCCGCAGTCCGGATGCCAAGTCATGTTCCGGATCATTGAAGTATTTCTCATTTGCCTCTGCCAGTTTTTTTGGCATATAGTCAATATACTGCCGCGTCATTTCCTCATAAGCATGTCCGAGATAATCACGGATACTCTGGATGGATACCTCGTTATCATAGAACATCGTTGCCACCGTATGGCGGTAATCATGGGACTGGAAGATATAATTTCCCTCTGCAATGCCATTTTCCTCACAACACTTTATCATCTGGTGGCGGAATGTCTGGTAGTTACAGGCACCACTACGGCTGTCCTTGAAAATATATTCATCCGGTCCAATCCGGTTCTTTTTCAAATATACCTGCATAATCCGGTACAGCCCCTCCGGGATTGGAACCCTTTTGTATGTTTTCATCTTGACCTGATAGACCTGAATCCATGCATCCTCTCCCTGCCGGTAATAGGCATTTCCTTTTAGGGTGCATACCTCGCTTGCCCGCAGGCCGATGCACCACAGATGCAGGAACATACACCGGAGATGCTCTGGAAAACGGTGGAGTTTCCGTATGATATCCATATAAACCTCATACTCCACGCTTCTGTCGTGATGTACGGGAATTTCCTTTTTCCAGTAGTATTCCGCCCGGAACGGCACATTTTTTGTATGCCCCCTGACTTCGAGGAATTTGAAAAAATGGCGGATGCCCGATAATCTTTCATTAAACCCTTTGGCTGCTATACCGCTTTCCTGCAGCTTTTTGATATGTTTTTCAATATCTTCATGCGTACACTTTCTGACATCTTTATCAAGGTTTTCAAGGAAGTTTCGGACAAACCGGTATCTTCCGGTTACCGTGCTTAATGCCTGCCCGGTAATGCCCAGCTCATATTTCATATACTCTTTCGCATATTTCCGGTTCTCCCGGTCTGCTATCTCCAGAAAAGATATGCTTTCCAGTGATTTTGAGAGGTCTCTCCTGCGTTCCGTGATAGGAAACCGTTCCAGATACCATACGTTTGCCTGCCAGTGGATTTCCTCTGCATCCAAAAAAACTGACTTCCTTGCGATGCCTAAAATATGCTCATAGGCAGATGGCACTTTTTTCCCATTGAATTTTAGATTTAATGTGTTTTTGTACTTTTCCATCTGCTCTGTTTCCAGTGTTTCAATATCGTCCACTCCATTTTTAACGCAGAAGCCATAGAAATACTGTAATGCCAGCAATCGGTTTCTTCGGATATTTCTGTCCGCATAATTTTCTATCACGCAATTCAGCGCTACAAATATCTGCCGCTTTAACCGCTCCGGACATTGCTTTGTAAAATCCCACTCCAGAATCTCCCGCTGTCTGCTATCCATAAAAGATTCTGCCACTTCCCGTTCGGGATGATAGGGCAGGTATAAAATCTCATTCCTATACTGCCACTGGTATTTCTGCCGTCCCGCCAGCGTCTGCATCTGCTGTCTGATAAAGTGTCGTCTGATTTTATCGTAAGCGTTCAAATAAGTACGTCTGCTATTTTTACTGATCTGCTCTGCCAAAAACACTTCATACTCCTGCCTAACCGAATAATCCATTTCCTCAATGCTTCCTATTTCCGCAGCAATCAGAAATTTTTTCAGCTTGTTCCGTGGCGGCGATGGAATATCGGTAAAGGCATCGATTTCCCGACTGATGTTCTGCCGACGCTTTTCCCTGATTTCTTCCGGCTCTATGTAGTTTTCTGTCTGCTGTAAAGCATATACCGGCATATCTATTCTCCTTTCCCGTATTCCGTTATGAAATAACTCTGTTTCACCTGTTTGACTACTTCAGCATTTCCTGTATCCCGTATACGGCTGAATGTTTCTCATAAAATTCATTGCTTGCTTCAATCAGATTATCATCCACCATATTCAGGTACTGGATGGTCGTTTCCAGATGTTTATGCCCAAGCGCCTGACTGATCATCTCCAGACGCCATCCGGCTTCCCGGCGCATATTTGCAAAATATCTTCTCAGCATATGCGGTGTGATTTTAATCCGGGTTTTCTTTTCCATCCTCTCCAGCATTTTATAGACACTGTCTACTTTTAATGGTTTCCCTATACCGTCCCCCATAATGTTAATGAATAAGAATGTCTGGTGCTGCAGTAACTCCCTGTATTCTGCGATATAGTACAGTAAAAAGTCAAAGGTTGAATCGCTGATTTTTGCTTTTCGGTATTCCGCATTTTTTGCTCTGGAATCATTCTCATTGTCCTCCCGGAAATATACCCCGACCAGATGGTTTCGATAATCGATATCCTTTACATAATTCACACCGAGGATTTCTCCAATCCGAAACCCGGTTTCTGCTAACAGAAGCAGCAGAAGCTGATCCCGGCAGTTCGTGCATGACTTCAGGATAGTAACAATCTCATTCTGCTTTGCCGGTTTCCCCCTTCTGCGTTCCTCTTTCAGATAACCCTTAAAAGAATGATTCCGCAGGACTCTTTTCACGCCTACACTGTTGACTTCCACAATCTGGTTATAATACAGGACTTTCAGTTCCCTGCCACCATCGCTGCTTTCCTCGACAAAAAGATAGAACCTGAACACATCTTTTAGGTATGCGTTGCAGGTTCTGTTGTCCGGCAGTTTATTTGTCTTTCCCTCTGTATGGCATCCGCTTTTGAGCCATTCCAGAAATTTTGTAAAGTGTTCCGTCTGCCTGTCATAAGGCAGACTATATATATCCGTAATCCCCATATCCCTTGTATCCAGATATTCCAGATAGTAAAGGATGGAAAACGCTGACCGCCTCACTGTATTGGGGGAACGCTTGGACATCGTTTTATGTTTCAGATACCGGGAGGGCAGTTCCACGATGCCCATCGTCTCGTTATCCCGGATGTAATAATATTTCACCGATGCATCCTTTACCATCTCCACGCTGTACCGTTTCATCTGCCTCACTTCCTCTCGTCTGGAAACCGCTTATTCTGCGGTTTCTTAACTCTATACACAGTATACCCACTTCATGCCGGAAAATCCAGCACAAAGACCGCAGCTCCCACCCAAAATACCAACAAACTTTTGCCCGAAACCTTTCCGGTATTTAAGCAGAACCAACAAAGGTGGAACTGCGTCCATATAGTTCAACAGCGCCAATTTGAACCCGCCGTTGAACCAAATATCAAAGATAATATTCTTCCCGTTTCCGCTCTCTGATAAACGCCTCCACTTCCTTTAAGCTGCCTGTCCTTCTGCACTTCGGCAGAACACACAGCACATCTTCATGGTAGCGCCCGCCGGGGACTGCCCTGTGATCCAGTATGGACACCACGCAGGTATCCCGCTCCGTCCGGATTGCCCGCCCGAATCCCTGCCGCAGTTTCTTCTGCATATCCGGCAGGGCAATGGCCCGTATATATTCCCGCAATGTGCCGTAGTTCTCCCTCTCCGCCTCACGGATGGGATCAGGGACAGAAAAAGGCAGTTTTACAATAATCAGGGAAGATACCATATCACCCGGAAAATCCACGCCCTCCCAGCAGGAACCCGCTGCCAAAAGGACAGCATTTTCCATCGTCTTAAACGCTGTGATTTCTTCTTGGGCATGACGCCACACCTCCACCATCGGAAAAGGCATGTCCTTCCGCAGTATCCGGCAGACATTCCCCATCAGGGAATAGGATGTAAACAGTACCAGCGTATGCCCGCAGGTTGAGCAGGCCAGCGACCGGATGTGTCCGGCAATCATTTCTGCCTCTCTCCGGCTTCCCTTCCGGCATTCCTTCAGGGTGTCCGGCAGATAAAGCAGGCAGTTCTCATCATAAGCGAACGGGGATTCTGCCACGCACTCTTTGACCGGTCTTGGCCCGCAAAGCCCGGTCTCCTGTCTTGTCCGTTCGAATCCATCCCCCGCTTTCAGCGTTCCGCTGGTAAGGATAGCGGGGAAACTCTTTCCCCACAAGGTTTTATACAGCCGTTGTGGTATTTCCCTGCTTGTGGCACAGAAGACCGGATATTTCTCCTGATCTTCCTGCAGATACAGGATGCAGGATTTTTCCTGCCTTTGAAACAGTTCCAGTACCTCTGCTGCTTCTTCCAGCCGGTTTCGTATCCAGACAGGAACTCCCCCTTTTAACTCTGCCGCTGTTTTTGCAAAGAAAGAAGCCGTTTCCTTTAGTGCGTGCCTACAACCTTCCGGGCAAGTGAACGTCTCCCTATCAGTACTGCTTTTATCCTTATCTCCGGCAGCCTTCAGGCTGGCAAGCAGCCCTGCATATGTTTCCCGGAGTCCCCTTGCTTCTTTTCTCCTATGTTCTCTTTCCAGATAATCACTGATTTCCAACACTTCATCCCGGCACAGGCTTCTACCATACATCTGTCTTGCCGCCTCCGGAAGCTGGTGGGCCTCATCCACGATAAGCGCCCCGTAATCCGCAAGCAGCGGACGGCTGCCCCTCTCCCGGTGCAGTACATCTGCCAGCAGATAATTGTGATTACAGATTTGAAAGGCAATATCCTCCCATACCGCCCGTTTCAAATAGTTCCGGTAACGGCAGAAATGTCCTGCCGGGCATTCTTTTGGACAACTTCCCGGAACACTTACGAGCCTGCGGTCAAAACCGCTCAGATTCTGCACCTTATCCATGTCATAATGCAGGCGCAGGGAATTCAGCGCCTCCCTCTGCTTCTCATTTTTCTTCTTGTCTTTGACCGCCTCCAACCGCAATGCCAGCCTCCGGTCGCAGACAAAATGCTCTTTCCCTTTCCGGATAATGCCTTTCAAGGGACTTTGTATGATGCCTTTTTCCAACAGAACACCGGACAAAAATGGCAGGTATTCCTCCATGACCGCCCGCTGGAGGGCAATGCTGGAGGTGGAGACCACCAGAGAATCCGCATTCCGGGAAAATCTCCCGGAAGCATGCTTTTTTATCAGAATGCCCGCCACGAGGTAGGCATAGGTTTTACCGATTCCCACTCCGGCGTCGCAGAGCGCTATTTTCCCTTCCAGCAGTGTGGAGAGCATTTCATGGCAGAGACGAATCTGTTCTTCCCTGACTGCAAGTCCCCGTTCTGGAAAAATGGTACGGAAGATTTCCTCCACCTCCCGGTGTGCCTGTTCCCAGCACTGGTTGTAATGCAACATCCTATCGCTTCCTTCCCCGTATGCGTTAATACCACATCAATGCGGCCATGAGAAACCACAGCCGCATGTATCTGATATCAACGTCACACATCTTCATTGATCTCTATATTTTCGTTTCCGCTGCTCCCGTATTTGCCACGCACCCCGGAAGCACTGCCCTGTAAAGGGCGGGGAACATTACAGGCGGGCATCCGGCATGATGCCGCTCGCAGATGTCCTGAAGGTCTTGCTGATTACAACCCGGAGTTCATCCCATGCTCTCTGGCAATAAAACGTATCATTATCCCCCGCTCGTGATTATGGCGGAAAGCCTGCCACAGCTTTCTTTCAAATGTAATGAATCGCTCGGAATGAAGCTGGCGCCGATGCACAGACAGACCACCCGGAAATGCTTTCCCCATCCGGGCAGTCTTTTATGGCATACAGCACTGGCTCCATCCGTCATGGCGCTTACTTTGTCACGCTACTACTTACGGGAACGTACCTGTAATGCTGTGTATGAAATTGTCAAAGAACACAGAGGGATTTTGTTCCCCTCTACTATATAGCCGATGGGAATCCTGCTTTTTTCTCTCACCCTAAAAAATTTTTTTAATTTTTTTCTTCAGTCGGTGTATTCGACAGTAAACTGCCCGCCTGCTCATGCTGGTTTTCAGGATAATTTCAGGAATCGAGTATCCCATCGTTTTTAACAGGACAATCTGCAGTGTCTTTCTGTCTGCCGCCAGCAGAATATGTAACAGTTCCTCGTTTTCCACTGCTTCCAGCAGGGAATCTACTCCCAAAATCTCCTGCTCCGGCATATCTACCACCTGTAGTGCATACTGCTCCGGGAATACCGTCTGGTGTTCCCGATACCGCCTCTCACATTTAAAGTCCTCCCAATCCAGCCTGCGGAGTTCCCCGATGGATTCCTCATCCATCCCAAGACTGCGGAGCTGCCGTTCCTCGGACTCTTTCCACAGTCTCCATTTCTTTTCCTCTCTTGCTTTGTTATAACCCATTTTTCTTTTCTCTACCTCCGATTTGAAATTTTTTAGGAATCAAACCGAAGTGTGGCGGCGGTCTCGCAAAAGATACCAAAATAGAAACAGCAGATATTCTAACCGTTTTTGCCGGACGGATATCTGCTGTTGGTTGAACTTTGTAATGTAATACAGAAACAAAAAGAAACAAACAGAAGTATGTCGAATTAAAAAATGCCATAGTCCCCTGTCCGGCTATGACACTTTTATTTCGCTTTTTTCGTCTTTTTGTTTGGCGTATGCCAGTTCTGATTTTTATAATACCGATTCCCCATTTCACAGGAAAGTGACGGACATATCCTGCTGTCAAATCCCCTCATTTTTTGTGACGGAAAACAGTATATTGTATAAAAATTTGTTTTTTGTTGAGATTGTGTTGATTTAGCGTTTGGAATATCGCAAGTTTCGACAAACAACGGATGTCAGTCTCCGCCAGCCATCCTTATGTAAAAAAAACAGCCCGGTGTCAAAACCAGACTGTCTTTGCCGATTATTTGGATGTTACCTCGAAACAGTACCCTACATCCCGGATACAGCGGATTACAAACGGTTCATCCTGAGATACGGTATTTAACTTTTTTCGTAAATTACAGAGATGAAACCGGATAATTTTTTCATTTCCGGCCGGGCTACCGCCCCATACTTTTTCATAGAGCTGTGTATAGGTCAGCACCTGCCCCCGGTTGGCTGCCAGCAGACAAAGCAGATTATACTCCTTTACCGTCAGGGGTATCTCCTGCCTGTCACGGTAGATTTTTCTCTGTTCCGGATAAATGGTAAGTCCAGGGAGGGAGATCACCGTTTCTTCCTCCCTGCTGAACATCTCGAAACCGGAATGGTGCTTCAATACTGCCATGACTTCATCAAATGTCGCCGCATCTTCTTCCTTAAATTCAATCAGCAGTATGCGTCCGATAATAACACCTCCTCAGTCTAATATTTTTATTTTGACTTTTTACATATTATAAAAAATACAGAAAAACGGCTCAGTTTCCCAAGCCGCTACTATAAATAACACTTTTTATCTCTGTATTCTTTTATATTATTTTTTACTTCTTCGAAAACTGTTCCTTACCCACGAAACATAGTGGACACTCGAAATCATCCGGTATTTCTTCCCATTTTGTGCCTGGTGCAATACCGCCTTCCGGATATCCTTTCTCTTCATCGTATTCCCATCCGCAAACATCACATACATATTTCATGTTCTCTTCCTCCGTTATGAAGTGACTTTTGTCAAGAGGTAAATTTCAAAAAAACAAACTTTTTTCTCTGACAAAACCCACATTTGTTTTCTGAAGATATCCAGAAGAAGTCTCTGGTCTGACAGTTCCCGGCATTTGGCCACTCCGTTATTCGTGGATTGGTTACCTACAGGTCAATGGTCCGCCGTAAGCCCTGCTGTCCATTCGCGTGGATCAGTGTACTTGTACACTGCCGACATGGAGGGAACGCAGATGGCTTGAACCTTGAAGCAGCCAAAGGCTCCTTCCTGATATCTCCAGTTTGCTTTGTTTACAGTTGCTGCTGATTAGCAGCTGCGCCTGCTTAATCAGCTTAATTGTCCGGCATCAGAATGACAGCCGACCGTCAAGGGCTGCGCAGCAGTTTATTTACCCTTGACGGGCGGATGGCAGTCTGATATATCACACTGTGCTGATGTTTTCTGTCATCATGCCCCATATAAAGCACGCAAGCTCCCTTGCTACCGCTGTTACTGCTACATTCTTTTTCTTGCCATGCCTTATCATCTTATAATACTTTCTTCTCAGCCTTTCATTCGCTTTGTCCGCATACGCAATTACCTCCGGTGGGTTGCCGTTCTGCCTTGCTTTCAGGTCTTTTGATTTATGCCCTATTGTCCCTTTGCAGATGCCCCTTGACGCCTCCACCAGCAGTCTCCGCAGATGGCTGTTCCCTGCTTTTGTAATGGGCAGCCTGTTAATGCTGTCGCTGCTCGAATCTTCCCCGGGGCAAGCCCGAGATATGCCGCATAGATATTCCCTTTGGCAAACCTCCGGAAATCCCCTGTTTCCACCAGACAGGATAATGCCGTGTGGGTTTTTACCCCGAGAAAACATACCAGTTTCTTTACTTTTTCCACATACTCCGTTTCCGATGCCAGTTCCTCAATACGCCTGTCAAATGTCTCTATACGGTTTGTGAGGTACTCATACGTGATCAGGTATTCATTCAGTGTCTCCCTGTCCATTACTCCAAGTTCTATGGTTTTAAGCCATTTTAAATGTGCCTGCGTCCATTTCCCTTTTTCGTAGTGGAAGCCCTGGCTGAGGCAGAATGCACCAATCTGCTGTTTTATCTTTTTCAAAGAGGCTTTATGGTCATCACGCATCCGGAGATAGACTTTTACATCGTCATCCTGATCCGTCGGGATATGCACCGCATGGTATCCGCCATAAGCGAGGCACTGCGCTATCATCAGGGCATCCCTCTTATCTGTTTTGACCCGTTTCCCCTGTTGTGTCAGCATTGTGGTCGGGGCGAGGATCACACAGCGTATCCCTTTCCTTGTCAATGCGTGGTATAAAGAAAATCCAAGACATCCCGCCTCATAGCCGCAGAGAATATCGCATTCATCTTTTACTTTTTTCTTTATATTCTCAATGAACTGCACGATATTGTCCGGTTCCGGTGTTACCTTGACATTTGCGTAAATAATGTCATCCCCGTCAAATCTTGGCTCAATTGCGCATAAAGTGTAATTTTTGCTATGGACATCCATTCCAATTCGTAGTATTCTTTTCATAAGGTGACCTCCTTTTGTATGCGGTAATCCCTGTTACCATTGTTTTTGTATCAAACTCTAGTATACAGGTAAATCCACGTTGCTACAAATGTGGGGTCACTTCATATTGTCCATTCATACTTTATTATTAAAATTACATCTTTGCATTGCAACGCCATTTACCATCACCTGAAAACCAAATTGTTTATAAAAATCTGCATTTTTGCTTTCTTCCGGCATTCCTTCTATGTATAGATAATCTTTATATTTTTCAATTATCATCTGAAGCATTTTTCCGGCAATTCCCTGATGCTGATAATCTGGATGAACTAAAACATAATGTAAAAAGGCAACCAATTCACTGTCGTCAATTACCCTTGCGAGACCAACAAGTTTATCCTGATCCCATACTGTAATCACCGTTGCAGAATGCATTAACGCCTTATGCAGACGGCTCGGATATTGTCCTGATACCCATCCTACCGACAGAAACAATTCCTGAACCTGCTGCATGGTAAATTTCTTTTGCTCAGTATATAGCAATCCCATAGATTCTCACCCAATCATACTTTCCAAAGACTGTGCAGATTACAGTATGCATATACTGCCTCCACCTCATCCCCCTCGCAAAGAGCGAAACATACTTCCGGCTTATCCCCCGGATGCAGCACCTTCCTCTGGTTCCCCTGTTTCGTCTGCAGGGATACCCACTCAATATAATGCTCTGGCAGCATAGGATGCTCCGCAGACCCTACACTGACTTTTACCAAATTTCCCTCTACCTTGTACACAGGAACGTGTTTCTCCACTGCGGCATCCACAGTGCCGGGAATAATCTCTTTCATTTTCTGTCCACAGCACATTACCGGAACCCCGGCATCCTTAACCACCGCAATAATGTTCCCACAATGCTCACAAATATAAAATTTCTGTTCCATTTTATAATTCCTCTCTTTCTTTAATGTGTATAGTCTAAAATCCTAATCTGTTTTCCAATATCTTTCTGTATCAATTCCTTCATCCTTTTCGCAAACGGGCAGGGATACCCAATTGGTGTCCCTTTCTGGACGCAAGAAGCAAATGCAATGGTATCTGCACCCCGTTTTACAAGTTCCCTCGCCCGCAGGACGGCCTTTTTGCCTGGGCAGCCGCCACAGTTGATAAAGCCAATGATTTCAATTTCCTCCCCAACACTGGAAAATACCCCTCTCTTTTCCCGAATCGCCATAAAATCGGCAGTTCCCGGACAGTAATCCTCCGTCTGCATACACCGGATAATACCTACTTTCATTTTCCACCGCCTTTCAGTTCTATTCCCTCTACCAGTTCCGTCAAACATTCTGTTTCATATTCCGCTAAACCTCCTCTGTCACAAGCAGCTGCCAACCCAGAGTCAACAGGAATCTGCGCTATCATGCCAATCCCATACTCTGCGGCTGACTGCTTTACATGGCTGTCTCCGAATATGAAATGCTTCTCATGGCAGGACGGGCATTCAAAATATGCCATATTCTCCACAATGCCAAACACCGGAATATCTAACATCTCTGCCATTTTCACAGCCTTGCCCACAATCATTCCGACCAATTCCTGCGGAGAAGTTACCACAACAATCCCATCCACCGGAAGGGACTGGAACACTGTCAGCGGGACATCCCCTGTTCCCGGCGGCATATCCACAAACATATAATCCACATCCCCCCAGCAGACATCCGTCCAGAACTGCTTAACCGTACCTGCAATCAACGGTCCCCGCCATACCACTGGGTCCGTATCATGCTCCAGAAGCAGATTGACAGACATAATCTTCATCCCGTCTTTGGTCTCTGCCGGAAGTATCCCTGTTTCATTGCTTACCGCCTTCTTCTGGATGCCGAAAATACGGGGAATTGACGGTCCCGTAATATCAGCATCCAAAACAGCACACCGGTATCCCTTTTTCTGCATGGCAGATGCCAGCAGGGAAGTTACCAGAGACTTTCCCACGCCGCCTTTCCCGCTGACAATGCCGATTACATTTTTCACATGGGTTCCGGCATTTGGTTCTTCCAAAAAGCTCTGTGGTTCTCTTCTTTCTGCACAGTCGCTCCCACATTCCCTACAGTTATGGGAACAGTTTTCACTTTCACGCATTAACATCCGCCCCCATTTCCTGCACAGCCATGCTTATCTTCCCCGCAGGCATGCCCGTTTCCATGATGATGTCCTTCCCCGTGATGGTCACAATGAACATCCGGGTCAAATGCCAGGTTTCCTGCAAGCAGTTTATCCACTGCCTCATCCGCACTGCCAGTCACTCCGCCATAAAGACGGATGCCCGCTTCTGCCAATGCAGTCTGCGCACCTGCCCCAATCCCACCGCAAATCAGCGTATCCACGTTCCGTGCAGACAGCATCCCCGCAAGGGCGCCATGTCCGCTCCCGCCTGCATCCACTACCTGCGCTCTGGTAACTTTCCCATCCTCAATCTCATAAACCTTAAACTGCTCTGTATGCCCAAAATGCGGGAATACCTCTCCATTTTCATAAGTAACCGCAACCTTCATAATCCTGTCTTCCTCTCTTTCTCCGGCAGTTTCCGCCGTATACTCAGCCCTGTCACATTTTTTACCGCAACACCTCCATGCAGAGCCGTCACAGAGTGCATAATTCCCGCCGGAAATGCACAGTGTCTTTCCTCCTACAAGGAGGTCCGCAATCTTCGTCCTGGCTCTTTCATACATTTCTGTAACCGTGGTACGGGAAATCCCCATCTGTCTAGCGCACTGCTCATGGGTTCTTTTTTCATGGTCAATCAGTCTGACTGCCTCAAACTCATCCACCGTCAGCAGTACCTGTTCCGTACTTTCTGTGCCACAGGGAACAAAACTGCTATATTTTGGCTCAAAACAGATTCTCCTACACCGGACTGGCCTTGCCATGCATCCACCTCCATTTCCGACATATGACGATAATATAATATCATTGTAGATTTTTTATTTCAAGATACTATGAAATTTATGAGTAACTCATTTTTTAACTGCCGTCTTGCCCCTCTATTGTTATGAATAAAAAATACACCCCATAACCGCCGCCAATGACAGCAATGCAATCGGCGGGAATTCCTTTTTCCTGACAGCCTGATACAAAACAGTGACAAGCCCCAGAATAAACAACAGGATGCATGCCATCGGGTCAACTGCCATGAAAACGCTTCCCATCCCCTGTGTTTCTGCCAAATGGCCATATTGGGATACCCCGGAAGGAATACATATGGAAACTGCCATATAGATGCCCGTAGCGAGGATTACCCCCATTAAGCACGGTTTTACCCCTTTTAACACAGCCTGCACCTTTTCACGTTTCAGGAAATTATGGAACAGGACTGTAACTGCCAGCAAAATCAAAAACGAAGGCAGGAGCACACCAATTGTCGCAGCCAGCGCTCCCAGGAAGCCTCCCTGCTTACTTCCCACATAAGTAGCCATATTTACCATAATCGGACCGGGCGTGGACTCGCTGAGTGCAACAAGATTAGAAAACATCTCTGCATCCATCCATTGATTTTCAAGGACTATATCCCGGATCAGGGGAATCGCACCATATGCGCCGCCGAAGGAAAACAGGCCTATTTTCAAAAAAGCAGCCAGCAGCTTTATATAGATCACAGATCATCCCTCCCCGCTTTTTTATTCCCCGGTCTCCCAAAGAGCGCCAGGCCAACGAAACCGCTGCAAATAATAAAATATACCGTGGAAATATGCATCCCGGCGATATTCATGGCTAACGCGGCAAGGAAAAAGAAAATAACAAGGAATATCTGAGCCTTTCTATCCGGAGATTTTTTCATCATCTTCCGTATCATCCTGACCGCCGCCTGTATGATCAGAATGGAAACCGCGATCCGGATTCCCCTGAAAGCCTTCTCAATCATCCCGACAACCAGCATATTTTCAAAAAAAGCAGAAATGGCAAAAAGCAGAAGGAATGATGGGAGAATCATGCCGACGGTCGCAAAAAACGCGCCTCTCATACCGGCCAGCTTATATCCCGTATAGGTGGCACAGTTTATCGCGATCGGCCCCGGCGTGGATTCCGCAATGACTGTGACATCCATCAGCTCATCTGCTGTGAGCCATTTTTTCTTCTCGACACATTCATAATCCAGCAGGGAGAGCATGGCATACCCGCCACCAAACGTAAGCGCCCCTATCCTGCCAAAAGTCAGAAATAAATCCATAATCTGTTTCATCCGTCTATACACTCCTTTTCCGTCATATGACGATAACATAATAAGCCAGAACCCCGCAGAATGCAAGATACTATGAAATTTATAAGTAACCTGCTCCCTCCCTGGTTTATCGGAAATCAGCATCAATGTGACTTCGTCACAGAATCAAAAGGTTTCTCCCCGTATAATAAAGAAAAACAAAAGGAGTTTTACCATGGCAAAAAAGAAAGCGGCTGTCAGCATCCGGGAATGCGTTGCCTGCGGATGCTGCATAAAAGTCTGTCCACGAAACGCGATCACCGTTCCAGGCGGCATCCATGCGGTCGTCAACAGGGAATTATGTGTCGGATGCGGGAAATGTGTAAAGGAATGCCCCGCAAGTATTATCTCATTGGAGGTGACAGAATCATGAAAGGAAAAAAGAAATGGTATGATTACCTTTGGATTGCCTCACTGGCCTACCTGATCCTCGGATTTTTTAATATTCTCTTTGCATGGCTGGGGCTTTTATGCTTTTTTATTCCTCTTGCCATAGCGGTTGTAAAAGGCAATAAGGCATACTGCAACAAATACTGTGGCAGAGGACAGCTATTTTCCCTGGTCGGCGGCAGGTTCGGCCTGTCACGGAAAAAGGATATCCCCAGCTGGATGAGATCAAGTTATTTCCGATATGGATTTTTGATATTCTTCTTTGCAATGTTCTTCCTTATGCTGTGGAACACCTGGCTGGTCTTCGCCGGGACAAAAAATCTTGGCACCGTAGTAACACTGCTGTGGACATTCAAGCTCCCATGGCATTGGGCTTACCATGGAACCCTGTTCTCTGACGGTGTCGCCCAGTTCGCTTTCGGCTTCTACAGCGTGATGCTCACCTCCACCATACTGGGACTTTTGACCATGATCTTATTCAAGCCCCGCTCCTGGTGCGTATACTGCCCCATGGGAACAATGACACAGCTTATATGCAAAGCCAAAAACGTGACTGCGTCACAGAAACAGTAAGCAGGATATGATACATTGCTAACAGATAAAAAGAAACACCCTTCGGGTGTACCTCAATGCGCCAAAAGCAGCGCAGGAATAAAGAAAGGAAGGTACTGATTATGTCCATAATTCATGTAAACAAAGATAACTTCGATTCTGTAAGAACCAGCGAAAAGCCCGTGCTCCTGGATTTCTACGCCGACTGGTGCGGCCCCTGCCGCATGGTATCCCCCATAGTGGAAGAGATCGCGGCAGAAAACCCGCAGTACCTGATAGGCAAGATCAACGTAGACCAGGAACCGGAACTGGCACAGAAATTCCATGTCATGAGCATCCCCACACTGGCTGTAATTAAAAACGGAAACGTCATAAGCCAGTCGGCAGGCGCGAGAGCGAAAGCAGATATCCTCGCCATGCTAAAGGGCTAGATCACGAAGGCGCTTTTTGTCAAGGATCGTAACGCCGCCTCTGGAAACCTCCACGATCCCTTCGCCTGCAAAATATTTCAGCATCCGGGATACCACTTCACGGGCAGAACCCATATACCGGGCAATCTGCCCGTGCGTCAGCGCAATGGTATCCGATCCGGTTCTGCCGGATTCATCTGAAAGGAAGATTGCCAGACGTTTATCCATGCTCATAAACAAAATCTGCTGCATCACCCACATCACATCCGAAAAACGGCTGACCGCAGTTTCCAACGCAAATATGCGGATGTCCGGATTCCGCTGCGACACTGCCGCAAAAGCAGGCCCGCTGACCACACAGCACTGGCTGTCCTCCTCCGCGTCTACGAATACATCAAACGTGACGGCATCCAGCACGCAGGAAGCAGACAGCATACACAGATCGCCCCTGTGCAGACGGTAAAGCGTGATCTCCTTTCCCTCATCCGACATCATATAAAGGCGCAGGCTCCCAGAACAGACGAAGATCACACCGGAACATTCTTCGCCGTTATGGATATTCCTTCCCTTCGGGTAAGTAAGCATATGAGAATTCCGGCAGATGTACTCCCTGTCTGCACCGGATATTTTCTCCCAAAAAGGGAAATTTTCTTTATAAATATTTTCATATTTTGTTTCCATTCTCTCATCTTCTTTCACACAACTTAACGCAGGACAGCATCATAAATCCTTTTGTCATAATCCTGAAACACATTAAAAACCACTTTTTGAATATCAGAACCTTCCAGACACTTCCGAACCGTCCTGACGGCAATCTCCGCCGCCAGTTCATTTGGAAAGCAGAATACCCCCGTCGAAATACAGCAGAACGCAATGCTCCTGATCCCATTGGCTTTGGCCAGTTCCATGCAGGAACGATAGCAGGATTCCAGCATTCTTTCATCTTCCAGTGTGACAGTTCCCGATACTGCAGATCCTACCGTATGCAGTATAAATTTTGCAGAAAGGTTATATCCCCTTGTTATCTTCGCCCTGCCCACAGGCTCTTCACACCCCTGCGCCTGCATCAGTTCCATGCACTCATCCCGAAGCTGTAACCCTGCCGCCGAATGAATGGCATTGTCGATACAGGCATGGCAAGGAATAAAACAGCCAAGCATCTGCGAATTGGCCGCATTGACAATAGCATCCGCTTTCAGCCGTGTAATGTCTCCCTGCTAGACACAGATGCTGCTACCCGGTTCCACAGGCAGCAGTTTCATAACATCCACAATCCCTCTTTCTTCCCGTTCTTCTGCCAGCAGTTCATCCTGCAAACGCAGGAATTCGGGGTTCAAGCGCTTTCCGGGATAACGCACATTCATCAGACTTCGGAGCAGGCGCCTCTGGCTCTCCATATCTTCCGCAAACTGTGCCGCCTCCTGCCTGTACTCTGGCATTTCTTCCAAAAGCAGGCCATTCAGCCTTCGTATTTTTTCTATCCGTTCCATCATCCGCACACCTCCCGCTGCTACCTTCCACCGCCATTATAATCACATTTCTGGCAATGCTGCATGGCATTTTCCGTGTCTTCTTTGTGATAGGCGCCCGACCACTGGCAAATGCTCTGCAAAATGGGGACAACAGACAGCCCCTTCTCCGTAAGGGAATATTCCACCCTGGGAGGAATTTCATCATAAGACTGCCGGTTTATCATCCCGTTTTTCATCAGTGCCTTCAACGAAGCGCCAAGAACCGCATCCGTAATATTGGTAAGCTCGCTGCGTAACTCGCTGTACCGCAGAGTCTCTTTTGCCGCCAGTACACAGATAATCCGGGAATTCCATTTGCCCCCGAACACATCCAGCCCATATTCCAGAGGACAGCGGATATCCTTGTCTAATTTTGGTTTATACATACAATCACCTCATCTCATTCTTTTCTGCGTACCCCATATCATTATCTCTTGATATGAATAAAAAATCAAGTTACTATGAAAAAGAATAGTGACTAATAAATTTAAGAATATATTGCTAATGTTCAGCAAAAAGAATATACTGCTGACATAAAAAATGACAAAGGGGACATCCATTATGATAGAAAACATAGTCACAGGCACGACAGGAACCTATGAAAAGGAACTGAAAAAACTCCGACTAGCCTTTGAGGAAGCTGATGCCATAATCATTGGCGCCGGGAGCGGCCTCTCTGCTTCCGCAGGATATGAATTTGCCGGGGAACGCCTGAAAAAGCATTTCGGGGATTTCATAAATAAATACGGAATGACAGATATGTACACCGGCTGTTTTGCGGACTTTGAAACCAATGAGGAACGGTGGGCGTACTGGTCACGCTGGGCATGGATCAACCGCTATGAAGAGATTCCAAAAGATACCCACAAGAAACTGCTAAAACTTCTGTCCGGGAAAGATTATTTTGTCCTGACTACCAACATCGACCATACTTTCCAACGCTCCGGCTTTCCGAAAGAAAAGCTGTGCTATACCCAGGGCGATTTCGGACTCTTCCAATGCTCGAAGCCCTGCCACACTGCCACTTATGGCAATTACGAAACACTGAAAAAAATGATGGCAGAGGCCAAGGATATGCGAATACCCACAGAACTCATCCCACACTGTCCAAAATGTGGACGGGAAATGGACTTTAACCTGTTCTGGGACGACACCTTCGTCCGGGACAAAGGCTGGCACATTGCACATGAACGATATGAAGAATATCTGTCCCGCCACAAAACCGGCAGGATTTTATACTTTGAACTGGGTGTCGGCTTCAATTCGCCGGGCGTCATAAAGTTTCCCTTCTGGAACATGGCCGCAAGGAATCCGGATGCCATTTATGCCAGCGTAAACCTTACTAATCCCTGCTATCCCGTTTTGTTAGAAAGTCGCTCCATTGTGATAAGCAAGGATATTGATGCCGTTATCCACGGTCTGATGTGATACCCTTGTTACGCAATATCGGTGCTTTTTTATGGCAAAGTTCTACACAATGCCCGCACCCGCTACATTTTGCCGCCTGTACCTCACTTCTAAAGCCTGACAGCATAATAATTGCCTGTTCCGGACATTCTGCGATGCAGGCTCCGCAGCCAATACATTTTTCCGGATTAATATATGCTTTCATAATTTCCCCCTACAGTGTTATAAGCCACGCTGCTCCACAGCATGGCTATATAACTTTAACATCACACAGCTATTATTCGCCATATACAAAACGGGTACAGAACATTTTTCAAGGCTCTGCACCCGCCGCTTTTTGTCCGTCTTACAGAACTTTTTTGTTTTCCGCTCCAGGGGTAGTCACAATTACCTTTTCCGGTGTAATAACCAGTGCGCCTTTTGCGGTCGCCGCTCCATTGAACATTTTTTCCACCATAGCCTTAAACGTATCGACAACTGCGCCTTCTGTCACATACTCTGCAACGCCCTTAATCTGGTAGCCTTCCAAGGACTTTGCATCATATACGGAAATGGCAATCCTACCGCCGTTTGCTTTCAGATTGTTCAGCGTAGTCTCAAGGAATACATCCCCTACCACCAGCTTCCCATCTTCCGTTACATCCTTAAACGCCACAGGAACGACATTTGGCTCGTTATCCGCACAGGTAGCCATATCCCACATACTCTCTGCTAACAATTTCTTTACATTTTCATTCAACATAAGAATTACCTCCTGAAATTTAATGCTATATTAGATTTGATATAAATGATTATAATCGGTCAACTGTGCCGATACAAGATATTAGCAAATTAGTGAGTCACTAATAAATTTCATAGTTTGGAATCGGAATCGCAAAAAGTTTCTGAACACTAAAATCCAAACACTCCAAACCATTAGAAATTTATCGCTAATATTTTCCAACGGAATCTATTTCTGTATCTGACATCCTTGAAAATAATCAGAACAATCCAGACATAAACCTGCATCTGCTTTCTGCCTTTCTAGCCGGCGGTATCATCCATCTGCTCCGGTATTGGCTGACAAATTATGATTCTGTTACGGAAGAGAAGATTTGTTCTGAATTTGAAATCATTTTTTCTTCTATTTCTGTATTAAAATAGAAATGTGCCAGTATTCCACATTACTGCAAAACACTGGCACAGTTTATAAATTATAAATACATTCCCACTCTCATGAACTAGACATCCCATTTATCAGAATATCCGCCCGCTGCTCCGGTGTCTTATCCCTGTCCTGCATAATGTCAAAAAATGCCTGCATGGATTCTTCCGATTCACTGGAAAAACATTCATGGGAATTATTCTGTATCACGTCAAACACGTTATCCAGTTTGATAAACTCCCCGCTTGCGTGTCCATGCCCGGCAAGCTGTTCCAGTGCTTTGTCCATGTTATGCAGTTCATCCTCCACCTCTATCAGTTTTGCCATATCTCTTTTTTCCATGACAATATCCTCCTTGTGAAATTACGATCTACTCTCCGTTTTCCCCATTTCCCCTCAATTAAATTCTAATTCATGCCTTATCCTGCCCTGTCAGCAGCTTTGCCCGTTCCTCCGGTGCTTTCCCTGCATCATCCAGAATATCCGACAGACACTCATACATTTCATCCTCACCACGAAGCCGTATTTTGGCACAGACGCCATGTTCAATCACGTCACACACCCGGTCCAGTTCTTCCAGCACACCGCCACCCCTGCCATGTATTTCCCATTCCCCCAGCAGGAGTTTGTTCAGTCTCCGGATGGCATCATACACATAAACCAGATGTGTCATATCCGTAACATCCAGAACAGAGCCGTTTGTGCGGATTTCCGTTTCAGAGACTAATTGTATTCCATCCTCAACCCCCAGACGGTAGGATTCTTCCCCGTACCGTATATTGTATTTACTCCATTCTTCCTCCAGCCTGTCAAATGCTTTCCAGCATTCATCCGATTTAACTGAATCCCTCGTAAATGCCTTTGATGCTTCATGCAGGGATTTCATCTGCTGCCGGAAACTGTCACTGTTCTTTAATCTTGTTTCCAAAGGCTCTCCGGTGCGGGCGGCGATAAATTCTTCCGATATAAAATCCAAACCTCTCTCATCTCCTTCTGTTAACAGAAATCATATGTTTGCCACTATTACAGACGTATCCTGACAAATCAATTCCAGCCGATGCTCATTTTTTCCATACTCGTACATCTTCATGGATAGAAGTCTGGCAATGTTCTCCATACTACTTATGAGCGTTTCTATGTCATTGTCCTCATCCTTCCCCAATCTCCTGCACAGATTCTGTTTTGCCAGATATGCGCTCTCATACAACTGAGAACACTCTTTTCCCTCGGCAAATTCATCCTCAATCACAAGTTTTTTTGGAAGCAAAAATATTTCATTTTCCAAAAAACCATTCATTTTTTCATAGATAAGTTCCTTTTGCATCATGTATCCTCCTTTTTGTCTCACTTTTACAACCGATTTTATCATCCCTATGTTGTAAAATCAATATAGATGGTGCAAAAAGTGAGACAAACGTATGACAGAAACCGACTATTATCGACAAAAGGAGAGATTTTTATGCCAAAGCCAAGGACTCCGTCCGGTGAAAAGAACCTAATCAGCAAACACCTCATCCGGTTACGTCAGGAACGCAGTCTTTCCCAGCGTGATCTCGCACATCGGCTCCAGCTTGCCGGATATGATATCGATAAAAATGTCATTACCCGGATTGAAACCAATCAGAGATTCGTTACAGATATTGAACTTCAGGCATTCTGTCAGGTGCTTGGCGTTGATTTTGACGACCTGATTGACCAGGAGGATGAAGCAGACTAATTCAGAATCCCATATCCAAGAATGGATGCGGAATCTACCGGATACTGATTCTGTTTCACGGCATCCCCTGAGTTTCCTTCAATGGTATAGACGATGCCTTTCTCACATTTCTCCACGATTCCTACATGGTCGCTCTCCCCGTCTCTTTTTCCATTCTCCTGCCAGTCAAAAAATATTACCGTTCCGGGTGTGGGCGTATATCCCCTGCCCTGCCACTTACCCTTATCTTTAAACCACTTTACGCCATCGGTGCAGAGGGAAAATTTCGGCATCGCACCACTCTGGATGAATCCGCACTGCTCCCCGCACCAGCTTACAAAACAGGCACACCACGATACATGGCTGTTAAACCCATACCATGACCAGAATTTCTCCCCTCCCTCATTTCCGATTTCTGCTTTTGCCACGGAAACAATCTGGCTGTTTCCAAACAGGCCGTCAAAGGGATCCCCGGCAGAATAATAACGCAGCACATGGGGGACATATTCCGGATCACCATAACTGCTCCATCCGTGCGCCTTTGCCTGTTCCTCGGAAAACTGTCTGGCATTCGCCTCACTGTACCCGCCATAATTTTTGACTGCCCATGATATGTAACCGTTCCCATAATTGTACCCCTGCAGGGATAATTTCAGCCTCTCCATATCCTGCGGCCCCATGCAGCCTGCTCCACGGATACATCCGGCATAATACTGGATGCCTGCCTGAATGGAGTAATCCGGATCGGTGATTCCTCCCGGTTTTTGGGGAAAACGGGTATTGCAGGGACATTCGCTTGCCTGCATTGGGTCCGTTCCCTGCCCGCCCGACTCCTGCATCATGATTGCCTGTATCACGGGGACATATTCCGGTATCCCATACTGTCCAGCATATTTCTTTATGACAGCAGTATAGGAAAGCACTTCCTTACTCAATGGCTGCGGACTGGAAGCACTGTCACTGGCGGACAGTGCGCCTCCGATTATCCCCACTGCAATAATAAGAACAAGCACAATGATTACTCCCACCGTTCCCAATCCTGCCACCAAAGACTTCACTGCCGCCACTCCCGCCTTTGCTGCCGTTACCGTTCCCTTGGCGGCAGCTTTGGCCGCTTTTTTCGTGTTCTTTGCCGACCGGACGGCTGCCTGCTTTGCTGTTTTCGTTGCTTTTTCTGCCCGCTGCTTTTGTTTCATCGCCTGCTGTGCCTGCGTTCCTGCTCTGGCATAGGGAGACATCTTTATCGAGCGGGGAGGCGTTTTTACCGTTCGTTTTGCCGATGTTTTTACCCCTGTTCTCTGCACCTCCCTTGTTCTGATTTTTCCCTCTGCGCTCTCCTGACCGGCTTTGCGTGCCGCATTTTGTTGCCCCGCATTTGGTGTATCCGCTCTCTCTCCGGCGTCTTTTTCCTCTGCTCTCCCACCGGATGTTTTTGTCTGGGAATCTTCTCCGGCTGCAAAACCCTGCCGTCTTTTCTCCCGTGCTTTCTCACGGGTTTTTACCGCCAGTTTCTTTCCTCCGGCATAGGCTGCTCCCATAGCATGGCTGCCTGTCCATCCCCCTGCAGAGGATACTTTAGCGGCAGCATATTCATTAGGGGATTCTTCCGTTGACTGATCCATAGAATCTTCCATACCATCAGCCACACGGGTAAGCCTTCCGGCTTTTTCTTTTGCCTGCAGTGCGGCTGTCCTCGCCAGTTCTTTTGGCATTCTGGCTGAGCCGCTTCTTACTTTCGGCTTCTTTTCGCTCTTTGTCCTGATATCTTTTATACCCGTTACCTCCCTTCCGCTTTTCAACGCTCTAGGTCACATTTTTTCTTACCTGCCCGCTCCAGTTTTTTCAGATACGGTTTGATATCCTCTACCGCCTGCTTTACCAATGGATGATCTCTGTATGCCGGAATCAGGTCAATCATATCCTGTGCAATTCCTCCGCCCTGATATAGCGGCCATCTGTTATCGGAATAATCGGGGATGCTTTCATCCTGAAGCACAAAACCGATTCCCGGTCCACTAGACCTGTTCCTCCCACAAATCCTCCCATACACTTTGACTGCCTCCGCTAACGTCAGATTGTCACGTAGTTCCCCCAGCCGTTCCGGAAACTCCATACACTCTGCCGCATAAAAAGATATTTCTGCCATCTTCTATTACCTCCATCCATAAATTTTCTGTCCTTATGCTGCGATAAAAATGCCGCTACAACACAGATTCATGCTGCAGCGGCATTCTACATAGATTACATTTTTTATATCATTCACCGGGTTTGGTTGTCATCAGCCGGTACAGTTTCGTATTCTTCGGAAATGTATTCTCAAAGGGGACAATGTTCCCAGAACAGCGGATCAATCCATGTCCGGCGCCCACGTTGGTGATGTAGGAAAGCTGGTTGTCTGAAATGTTTAATAACCCCGCCAGTTCCTCCCGGTCTGTGCTTGCCTGATTCAAAAGTATCAAAAACTCACTGTTTGCCAGCATAAGCCTTGCCGTATCGGATTTCAGAAGTTCCTCGACATTCTGCGTAAGCCCCGTCACAAAACCGGAATATTTCCGAATCCTCTTATACAGGCGGTAGAAAAAGTCTGCGCTGTACTGGTAACGGAATAACAGATAAAACTCATCGGCAAAAATCCATGTGGTCTTTCCCTTTTTCCAGTTCTGGATGACACGGTTGAAAATGCTGTCCAGTGTCACCAGCATGCCAAGGGGCATGAGCTGTTCCCCCAACTCCCGGATGTCATAATCAATGATCCTGCTCTTTGTATCCACATTGGTTCTCTGGGCAAAGGTGTTCAGGCTGCCGTTGATAAACAGTTCCGAGGACAGGGCAAGCCCCCTCGCCTCATATTCCGGCTGAAGCATAAGCTGCCGGTATAAATCTTTCAATGTTGGTATTTCACCCTGATACCCACTCTGGATATAATTCCGGTACACATCTGCCGTACAGCGGTCAAGGATGGATTTCTCTCTGGCGGATAGATTCCCCGCCCCCACAAGCTGCTCAAACAGGGACAGGATAAATTCCGACTTCTCAATCAACGGGTTCTTATCATCGCCATAGGCAGAATCCATATCCAGTGCATTCAAGTGGGTATCGGAAGTTGCCGATATGCGGATGACTTCTCCACGCAGTTCTTCCACCAGTGACGTAAATTCCGACTCCGGATCGAGAATCAGAATGTCATCCTCCGTAGAAAGCGCGATGTCTACGATTTCTTCCTTTGCCGAGAAACTCTTTCCCGAACCGCTGACGCCGAGACGGAACGAATTACCGTTTAAGAGTTTCCTCCGGTCAGCCACCAGCATATTTTTACTGACGGCATTCTGCCCGTAATAAATCCCGCCCGGCTGCATGATCTCCTGTGTATGGAATGGAATCAGCACAGCCGTGGACTCTGTGGTCATGGTACGCAGGGCATTGATTTTACGCAGTCCGTATGGCAGGACGGTATTAAGCCCGTCCACCTGCTGCCATTTCAACGTGGAGAGCTGGCACAGATGTTTCCTCGCCACCGAAAGAAGCGTCTCCGTATCCGACTCCAACTGCTCCCTGCTGTCTGCCATATGCACCATCGTAAGCAGGCTGAACATCATACGTTGGTCGCGGGTGGTCAAATCATCAAGCATTTCCTTTGTCTCTTTCCTCTGCAGTTCCATATCGTAAGGAACTACGGCAGAAAAGTTGTTATTCGCATTCTGCCGCCTCTGCCAGTTTGTTACATTGGTTTCCACGCCCAGCAGTTTATTCTGTATCTCACGCACCGCCTCATCCGTAGGTACCGGTAAAATATCAATGGACAGCATTAAGTCCCGGCTCAAATCACACAGTTCCGATATCATACTGTCTTTTACATAACTGGCATACTCCTGCATATATAAAACACGCCCGTATCTGTCCCCGATTTTGAAATAATCTTTGTGGAACTCCATGCTGTCCGGGCAAATCCAGTCCTTGAAACCATGCCCTTTTCTGGCGGCTTCCTTCAAATGGAACGGAAATGCCTGCGGGGTATCTGCCTTGAAAAAATCCCGGAATATCTGCAGGCGTTCCTCCGCCCCCATTTCTTCGCCAACAGACGAGAGCTTTGCCAGATGGGTAACGATATCTGTCCCCACACGGGCAAAATATGTCCTTGCCTCATCGATGTTTTTCTTATGTACGCTGACGGTCAGGTAGCGTTCCTGACAGATGCTGTTGTTTGTGCCGCTGACCTTTGAGAGCAGCATTTCATTGTATTCCCTCCGGTACTCATCCAATCCATCCCCGATGGCTTTGCCGTCCCCTTTCAGCGGAATCAGCAGTGACTGCTCAAATTTTTCCTTATTAATCCTGCGGTTGTTCAGCGTAATCTTTGCCGAACAGCCGGAATCCAGCGCATTTAACAGTTCCGAATAGTCCAGAAACATTTCCGTCTTGTCCTGCTTGCTGGCGATGGAATAATTGATATCCGTAAAACGGAATGTCTTGGAAAACTTCCCCTCTGTCAGAAAAATCCCATCCGGCCATATCGTGCGGATGGGAACTGCCTGCTGTACCGATTTTGGTACTTTGAATTTTACCCGGTCCATCCTGATGGACTGGTTCAGTGTCTTAATCAACCGCACCCCTCCTTCCTTTTCTTTGCCTTTGCCCTCTTTCTGTATTTTTTCGCCAGTATCTCAGTCCCGTTCTTTCCGGATTTTTCCCCGGCAAGAATCGTTTCCTCCATGCAGGACAGATATAGATTTTCTGTCCGGTATAAAAGCCGTTTCGGATACAGCACCTCCGACTTGATAACTGCCCATAAAAACTGCTCCGCATTCATTCCATGATACTTAAAAAAGCCGCAGACTGCAAAAGGAGCGGCGCCGAGGACACACAGCCACCCGGTCACTTCCTCCCCAAGCAGAGTGTGGACACCGAAATAAATCCCCACCGCTGTCAGGATTGCCAGCACAGAGAAAAAACACTGGCGAAAGTCCAGCCCGAAGAACATGGATTCCTGATAATCACGGATTTCCTTATTCATTTTTACTTCCAAAAGATCAACCTCTTTTTCAGGCACAAAAAGAGCAACCGTTTCCGATTGCCCTGTTTTCTTTCTTCCCTGATTCAATATTTTTCTATAAATTCACTCATCGTCATAATCTCCGGGTACTCTGTTTCCACCACCCGCAAATCCTTATCCCCAGTTACCAGTATATCAATATTTTCCAAAATGGCAGTGGCAAGGATTGGCGTATCCTTGCTGTCCCTTACCGCAGGAAAATCTTCCAGATTTAAGTCCTTTGGTGTGTAGACCAGTTCAAACGGCAGTTCATAGAAAAACTGCTCCAGAATCTTTTTACGTTCCGGAAACTTCCTGTCTACCACAAACCGCAGTTCTTCAATCACATAGTCGCATAACACAATCCGGTTCCCAAGCCCCACCTGTCTGGTAAATTCCCGTGTCACCCCGGAGGGAAAGAAGATGATGGAAATCAGTATATTTGTATCTAACATAATCCTCATCTGCTATCTCCCCCTGCGTTCTTCCCGGATTTCCTTCACGTAATCCTGCATCTCTTTTTCAGACTGGAAACCGGCCTCTGCCGCTGCGCCACGGAATCCTTCTTCTACACGTTTAAATGCCATGTTTACCGCATTTTCAATATAAAACCTTCCGTTTTCCTCCAGTATCAGTACCTTATCCCCGGTATTCAGATGCAAGCGGTTTCTTACGGATACGGGTATGGTAATCTGCCCCTTGCTCGATATTTTTGCGATTTCCATCTGCTGTTCTCTCCTTTTCTTTCTTTGATTTCTTTACTTCCTTTACCTACAGTATAGGCGTTTTCTGCACTTTATGCAAGGAAAAAGCGAAAATAAAAACCGTTAACTTTTTCCAGCCGTAATTCCTGACCGCCTACAATCCCATCATCTCTTTTACAATCCGGTCAGATGCCTTTACCGCTCCTACCAGAATCAGCAGATTAAATACCAGTTCCCCGATATATTCCCATACCACCGTCACGGCAGACATATCCGCACTTCCCACTGCTGGCGGACTTGCCGCATAGGCAGAAAATATAATACATGCCAGTACGATGACTGCCCCCTCCAGACAGACTCCCACATAGGAACGGATAAAGTTCTTCCCGATGGACTGTGTCGGTTCACCGGCAAAAGTGGCAACCGGGACGGGGGCAATCGCCGTGTACATATACAGCTTGAACATCCTGCCGTAAACGGTCAGTATCATGATAAACGATAAAATGGTTATCAGAAGACTGCCAAGCAACGTCACAATCCAGAGCGGAATGGATTCCAGCATTCCCACGGACTCCACCTTTTCTACGACAGCCTCCGGAAGCTGCGTGACATTTCCTCCCGTCATTCCCGATTTTTCCATAATCGTAGAAACGATTCCCTGCACAATCGAGAAAATGGCCGTCATCAGTTCCATGCCATATTTTACCGCCCCCTGTGCCAGTGCAAAACGGATAAAGGCTTTTAGGGCATGCTCCGGCTTTTTCATATCCGCAAAACTGCCGCAGGTCTTTACAATACCCACGGCAAAAAACAAAACCAGAAGCCCGTAACCGATTCCCTTCAATGCGCCATTCACTGTATTCATCACATCCCATATGGCGCCGCCCTTAAACTTTTCCGGGTCCTGCGATAACAGGGTCCAAATTTCTGACAGCTTTTCATTCCATGTTTCCAGTGCAGAATTTAAGTTCTGCACAATCCAGTTATCACTCAAATCTGTTTCACCCCTTCCAAACTTTCATCATCCTGAATTTTTATTTTGTAATCAAATCCAGAATCTCTTTGGCAAAGGTGATGATGATCCCGCCTGCCAGCGTCAGAAAACCATTCGCCCTCTGGCTCGGATCGTGGCTCTTTAAACTCAACCCCACCTGCACAATGCCAAAGCCTAACAGAATCAGGCCAATGGCACGGATCAGGGAAAAAACAAAAGAGGACAGGTTGTTGACTACCTTCAACGGATCATCTGCGGCATAAGCGCTTACCGCCCCAAAACAAAGGCCAAGCACCAGCACCGAATACAGGACAAACATCTTCTTCTGCCCCGCTTTCATGGGAAGCGGACGTGTTTCCTTCTTCTTATTTTTCTGTTTCCATATCTGAAATTTCATTGGCATACCTCCATTCTCGAAAGGGATGGCATTTTCCCGGCGCTCTGCCGCCCATCCCTGAAGTTTAATTGTTTGATAAATAAGTTACTGCAACATCTTTCTTTCATCTTTCTCCGGCAAAATTTTCTGCCGAGAGCAGTTCATAGTCCCCACAACGGCTTTCATCAAAGGCAAACATATCGTGGGCCAAAGGCGCCTTTGCATAGTCATACGGTTTAGCCCCTCCGTCCTCTGTATCCCTGATATTGGATGTTTCATCAGGTCGTATTTTCTATCCATGACGGGACGCTCCCCACGGATGAACAGGATGGAATCCCGGTTATCCAACATCCGCACCTCGTCCGGCGTCAGCAGTTCCCTCCCGCTCTGCTGGAAGTTCGTCGAATAACTGCCTGACCGTCCTCTCGTCTGTCCGTAGGTGTTGGTATCGATGGTCTCCTTGCCAAGCAGTTCCGAAACATATTTATGCGTTTCTTTTTCATTGCCGCCCAGATATAGCAGTTCATCGCAATTGCCCACCAGACTCTCCCATGAATCCTTGAACAGAGCCTTAATCTGACTCATGTTTTGGACGATGATGCTGCAGAACAACGAACGGGAACGGCAGGTGGCAAGGATTTTTTCAAAGTCATCCGGCAGCGATACATTCGCCCACTCGTCCATGATGCAGTTTACCATCATGGGAAGCCGTCCTCCGTATTTCCGATCTGCCACATAATATAACGTCTGAAATAACTGGCTGTATACCATGCCGACCAGATAATTCAGGCTGGTGTCCGCATCCGGGATGCAGCAGAACAACGCCACCTTTTTCTCCCCGATGCTGGCAAGGTCCAGTTCGTCCGTACAGGTCAGGTTAGCAATCTGGCGCAGATTGAAAGCCGCCAACCTCACGCCTACGGAAATCAAAATACTTTTTGCCGTCTTTCCTGCCGCCTGCTTGTAAATATGGTACTGCTTGACCGCAATGCTTTCCGGCTCCCGCATCTCCAGCCTCTCAAATAAAATGTCCAAAGGCGATTCGTATTCCTCGTCATCCTCCTTTACCTGTGCGGAGCCAAGCATTTCCATAATCATGGCAAAGTTCTGTTCCTCCGGAGGCGCCTCATGCAAAAGGTACATCATCAGCGCCTGCAAAAGAGCCGTCTCACTTTTCTCCCAGAACGGGTCTGTACTCTGCGCGCCTTTTGGCGTAGTGTTTTTTATCAGGTTGTGAATCAGGCGCAGCACGTCTTTGTCATCCTGCACATAGCAGAATGGGTTATAGCAAAAAGAAGTGTCCGGGTTGATTAAATCAAACACCCGGACTTCGTATCCCTTCTTTTGCAGGAGGCCGCCCGTCTTTCGGAGAAGCTCTGCCTTGGGATCAGTGATTACCATAGAGCAGTTGCACTGCATAATATTGGGCAGGGCATATCCTCTGGACTTTCCCGCGCCAGAACCGCCCACCACCAGCACATTCAAATTCCTTCTGTGCCGGTAGCAGTTTAACCCGATGCGCAGGTTTTGTGTCAACAGCAGGTTCTCACTGTATGGCTTATCCCTGTATCTCTTACAGATACGCAGGGCATCTCCCCATCTGGCGGAGCCGTGTTCCTCTCCCCTGCGGTAGTTTCTTTTGTTTGAATAAAAAATGCCGATTCCTATGCCATACAATACCGTACAGACAAGAACCGACTTCAGCGTATATTGATTCGCATGCAGGTCAAAAGGGTGGTTCAGCTTTTCTGTCACCGCCTCCAGTATCTCCATGAAATTCCCGACACCGCAGGCAGAATCCGCAATCAACACAGCCACCCACCAGACAACCGGGAGGGCAAGAATCCAGACCATCCAGTCTGACTTCCTGCCCCCCGTTACCGGGATACTTCCCCCTTTCTTTTCGATTTCTCCGGGGCAGCTTCCTTGTGAAAGGAATCTCTCTCCGTCAGCGCCAGCGTACTTCCATTCTCCCACTGCACATGTATCTGTCCGGCGTCATCCACATAAAATACTTCACCCTTTAACCCGGACGGCATCTGCGGCTCGCCCTCCATGTTGTCAAGGCACAGCCTCGTTCCTTTGGGATAGCGTTTCCGCAACATTTCCACCCTGTTTCTGTCCATCTCCAATACACATTCCTCCTTCCATTCGGCGTTTTCCCGCCGCCTGCTCTTTCTATTTTAGAATTATCTTATTTCCTAGCGCTCTGGCTGTTTCCTCGCCTTGGATTTACTTTCTTTAGACTTTGCGGACTTTTCTGTTTTTGCTTCTGGTATGGTAAATTCCTCGGCGGCTACCTCCTGCTGCATCTCCCCAAGGTTGCGACCGATCTGACTGCCGATGCCGTATGCTGCCGTCCGGATATCGCCTACCACAGCCCGCAGTTCTTTCGGGTCTTTTGTGCCATTCTCCTGCTGTTCGCACACCCTGCTGAAATTGAACCCGCTTGTATCCACACCGTACTTCTGTGCCACCACATAAGCCGCACAGTATGCCTGCGCTGACACTCCTGCCCGGCTGTAACTGCCATCATGCCGATCAAGAGCGGCACAGGCCAGTTCCCGATTGATGGCATGGAAAGTTACCGTGTCATCCATTCCATTGCGCACATAGACAGTACGCTGTTTCGGTATGTACTGTGCCTGCACGTTGTCCGGCAGATTATCCGCCACCTGCACATTTACCTTATTGTCTCTCAGCAGGGCTTCCATCAGCTCATCCATGCTTTTTTGTTCTGGCGGTTCCGGCTGTTTCATCCGCACCTGCGAGACATCGTATACCCTGCGGATGGTGTACCCCTGCTCCGTGACTCCGTCCTTTTCGTACTCCTGCGAAGCAATAAAACGGTATCCATGTACCCCGCTCTTAATGGTCCGGCCTTCCTCCTTCCATTTCTCAAATGTCTTTACCTGCCGTATCTCCGGATTCTGGCTGTACAGCAGAAGCAGGTTTGCTGTCTTTTGCGGACGGCACTGCGCCATAAAATCAAGAAATCCTTTCAGGGACTCTCCATCTTTAAATACATCCTGCGCCTTGGCATCCACTTCTGCCCACAGTTCTTCCCGCTCCTGTTTTTTCTGCGCCGCATATTCCTCCTTTGACAGACGGCCTTCTTCTTTTGGTGTTTCCCCGCCACTATTCTAATATTTGTTTAAATCCATATCTTCCCTCCATTCACACACGCCTTTGTTGTGCAAAGCCATGTAATGATTATTTTTGCAAATGATTCTTTTTATGTTTCTGTTTCTTCTGCGGTATCTGACTCCGCTCCTTCTTCGCTGCCCTCTGTATCTCTTTCTCCCGGCGGATTTCCTTTAATTCCTCACGGACAGAGGGCTTCTCAGCTCCCTTTTCCCGCCTGATAGAAGTATCGCTGCTGTGCGAGGAAAGCTTTGACGGATTCCCGTCCTCCGCCTCCTTCGCCTGTGTAAAATTTTCTTGGCCGGCATCTGCATCACCGAAATTAAAATCTTCCTCGAAATCACTAATTTCAAAGCGCACTTCCCCTTCCGGCATCTCTACGGTCTCTGTCCTGCCTGTTGCCACTGCTTCCTTTTCTTCTGTTTCCATATCCTTATGAACAGCCTGCCCGCTCTCTGATTTCAAATAGTCGAGTCCCATCCTGTCCATGATACGGTTGACCTTGGCTGCGTCATCCGCAAAAACCATGATTTCACAGTGTTTCGGATTCTTTCTGTCACGAATGCCTACATAGAGAAGTCCGTGGCGTTTCGCCTCCCGGTTAAATTCCCGCATCTTTTCCCCGGACACTGTAAAAAATTTCAGTGGCCGGTTTTCCTTTAACATGCGCATCATGCGGGTTTTCCCATAAGATTTCTTCTGGTCCTTTAACACCGCCGCAATAAAGATGGCTAAGTTCTTTGCCATTGCACCGGACAGCCTGAGACCATGATCCAGACCGTCAAGGGAATAACGGACTACCTGATCCGCTGCCTCGCCTCCATAATTCATGCCTGTCACCTCCTTTCCTGCTCTGCCTGCTGGCGTGCCTTTGCCTGCACCGCTCCCTTTGCTGTTTCCTTTTCCACTGTGGCTTTCCCGCTTTCCCATTTTTCTGCCGCCCGCAGCCGCTGTTCCATCTCCACGGACTGTTTCTCAATGCGGACGCACATCCGTATCTCTTTACGCAGGGGCTTTAATTTCCCGGTGATTTCCCGAAGCCTTTCACAGCCGGGTTCTCTCCGGTACAGACCCTGTCGCTCTCGGATGAGTTCCGCTGTCTTTTCCTCCAGCGGTTTCCGGTAAGTGGCCAGTTCCTCACGGGTGGATATGTGGTTCTTTTGTAAAAATTCCATCTGCACAATCCTCTCATCCAGCCGACGGATATCTGCCCGCAGAATGGGGGATGGATATTTCGGACGTTCTTTCAACACTCCCATCTGATACAGATAGGAATAATAAAGTGCCTGCAGTCCGTGAAGTTTTCGTTTCTGTGCCTGCTCCCCCGCATTCTTCCACTCCCGCTTTTTCGGATGCAGAATCTGTTCCCTTATGCCGTTTTCGGAATACGGTTTCCCAAGGCTTTTCAGGCGGACATACCGTTCCATCCCCGGCGCTCTCAGGGCAATATATTTGCGGTTCAGTTTCCATTCATATCCCCGCTTTTCCATTCGGGAAATAAACTGTCTCCATGTGAAACTTTCTGCTACAGCCTCCCGGATGTCCATGCGTATGGCAGTCCTCCATGTAGGCCTTCCTTCTTTTTCTGCCTGCCATTCGGCATAACATTTTCCTTTTCCCCCGGAGGGTTCAATCACTGACAGGCCATATTTTACGCACAATTCATCCGAAATACGGCGCACTTCTTCATAGTAGCTCTTTCCATTGCTGTGGTATTTGCGCCCGTCTGTCATGCTGACAGAATTAAAGACTAAGTGATTGTGGTAATGTCCCGTATTCAGATGCGTAGCCACTACCACTTCATATCTGCCCTGTAAGAGCCTCTCTGCCAGTTCCAGCCCAATCGCATGCGCCAGTTCCGGCGTCACCTCCCCCTCTGCAAAACTCTGGATCAGATGGTATCCCTGCACGCCCCCTGTCTTATGGAAACGTCTCTTGGTTGCCAGCATATCCTCATAGGCAGACGAACAGATACAGCCGATAGAATCCTCGTAGACATCTTCCTCTGTTTTCTCCCGGTTCAGGGCATAGCCTATGGCATCCTCCAGTGAATCTGCCCCCTGCTTTCCTTTCGTGGTTTTTTCCTTATCACGGATATAATGGATGGAATTATCAAGACGGTGTACCGGGATAATGCTGGTGTACGCCATTTTCCCTTACCATTCCTCCTTTACGGTTTTCCATGTCTCTCTGGCAATCCGCAGCATTTCCTCCACACGCTCCGGCTCTGCCATGCCGGAAGTATTGGCGGCACGGGCAAGCTGGTTGGCATTGTTGCACAGCCCCGCTATCTTGCGCAGCAAATCCGCATGGTGTTCACACGGCTTTGCCCGAACCTCTGCGCCCATAATCATGGATCGCAGATATTCCTCCCGGCTGAACCCGCTCTTTTTCACCTGCTCATCCAGATAGCGCAGTTCCTTTGCGTTCAGATGCACCGGGATTACATGGTTACGTTTCCTCATCACTCTACCTTCCTTACCTTATTTCTGTACTAGTACAACGAATATTAAATAATTGGCAGTTTGACTTGCCTATTTTCCCGATAGCACGACTCCACAAGCCTCGACGTAGCCACCGCTACGCCTACGTTTGTGAAGCCGCACTCTCAGAAAAATATTCTGCGTCAAACTATCCAAAACTTAATTTTCGTTGTACTAGTTTCTCGTCTGCCGGGGGATTGGGGTACTCCCCAAAGTGCGTTTGGATATCCAAACGCTATGCTTGCAAAACCTGCCGCACCGACAAAACCGGTGCGCACCCTGCAGATTCTGTCTGTCAGGCCGTTCTTCCGACAGTCTTTTTTCTTTTGGACTGATTTACTCCGATTCCTTTATTTTGATTAACCCATCCAGCGTGGTACAGATAATATGTAACCGTTCTGCCGTACTGATTTCGGCGTTCATCGTCTCCGTCACTTCCCTGCCGCAGACCACGACCATCCGGCAGCGGCGTAACAAAAGATGCGACATCCGTAACATCGCCTGTGCATCCTCCGCCTCGCTCTCATCCAAGAATGGCGCAAAGCCAAAGCGTGGACAGATTGGCACATATCCCATCTCATAAATCTTGCGGCAGTATTTCTGCACCTTCATCCTGCCCTCATCAGCCGGGCAGCATACATAAGCCAGCGCCTGTTCCATCACAGCCCCTCCTTTCCGGTACAACGAAAATTAAGTCTTAGATAGCAAGTCAAACTGCCAATTACTTAATATTCGTTGTACCTGCATCCATACGGATGCCCTGATTTTGTTCCAATGCATTTTATGGCATCCCATTGGATGCCTACGCTACTCTCCTTCTCCTTTTTGTGCCTCCAGCGCAAACCTTACCCTGTCCGTTCCCAGCTTATAATAAGCGTCCGTCACCTCAATTCCGACAGCACGGTAGCCTTCCTCAATCGCTGCAAGCACCGTAGTACCCGCTCCGGCAAACGGATCTAAAATCATCCCGTTCGGCTCGCAGATTTGTACCACATCTTTCATAAGCTGCAAAGGCTTTTCCGTCACATGGATGCGGTTCTACGGATTCCCATAACGGAACACCCCCGGCAGGCAGGAAACCGGACGGCTGATTGGCATTGGTCCGTTGCTCCCCCATACGATGTACTCTGCCTGCTGGCGGAATCGTCCTTTCTGCGGACGGGAATTTCCCTTGTCCCACACAGCCGTTCCCCGCCATATCCATCCCGCCCACTGCAGGGCGTCTGTGATGGACGGATACTGTCTCCAGTCGATAAACAGACAGATTGGCGCACCTGCTTTACAGGCTTTACGCACATCGTACAGCCACTCTGCCATCCAGTGTGTCCATGAGCGCTGGTCCTTGTTGTCTCCGTCAAAATCCGGCAGGGCATTTTCCGCTTTCATGCTGCTGTATTTCTGGTTTGTGGTGCGGTTTCTCTCATTCTGCTTCGTCCCTCCGGATGCATACGGCGGGTCCGTGACCACCGCATCAAATACGGCAGGTTCAAACGCCTTGACCAGTCTGAGGGTATCCCCATGCAGAATCTCCCAATTCTCTCCCCCGGTATGTTCCTCCGGAATCATCCCCTCCTGCATTATGTTTTCCAGTTTCAGATTACTCTCCATTCACATCATCCTCTCTTTTCTATATTTTGCTTTTCGTAACAAACAAATTTTCGAGTCACCGGCATTCCTCCCCCCTGTTCCTTTTCTTCGCTTTCGGTGCTTTTTCCGTGCCGCTGCTCAATTCCGTTTCCACATATTCGCTAATGATTCCGGGCGCTTTATAATAATCTCCGCAGCACTGCACCCGTTCCCACATTTCTTCCGCTTCTTTCTGCTGTCCGTTCCTTCTCAGCAGCCGTCTGGCGTCCCCCATGATGGAAAAAATGTTCCCGTCATGCCCTAAAAGTTTCAATTTTGGCTTTTTCACTGCCTTTGGCTGTTTTTGTTCATCCGATGGCGCTTTCTCCTGCTCTTTGAAACAAAATCCATCCCACTGCCAGAAATGTACATTTAAAGTTCCCCCGTCCACTTCAATGTCTCTCTGCTCAAATCCCTCGCCCCAGCCGTCACTGTACTGCCCGGTAATGTAGTCACACAGTTCCTTCATTTCCGACTCGTCCAGATATTCTTTTAGCTCCAGCGTAGTGCAGCCATATAAAACGCCATCGGCTTCCTTGACAGAGACAACTGCGCTGATTACTTTTTCTTTGATTTCGGGTGTCCCTTCAAAGTAATCCATCAGATTGCAAGGGGTTCCATTCCCACACAAATCATTCTCTTTTGCCACCATCTCCTGAATACTTCCCTGATACTGGACGAGGTCGGCGCCGCTTAGCATTTCCCCATCCGGTTCATCTTCCTCCCATTCCCTGTAATCCGAGTAAAACTCTGCCGTCAACGGAGTCAGAAGTTCTATTTGCGGTATATCGGTTTCTTTTTCTTTCATGTCAGTCCCCCTTTCTAAAATGCAGGAACTGTTCGGCTGCCAAAAATGCGCCATACAGCGCAAAATGGCAGCCGAACAGTTCCTGCATTTGATTGCTATTGATTTACAATACTATTTACCGAACGGCGGCATGTGTATTCTCAACTTTTTCCTGCCTGTTCTTTTCTGCCGCCTGCTTTGCCATGTCGCCATAGTCCATTCCGGCTTCTGCCGGCAGGTTCTCCATTATCCGGTATCTCCCCCCGTAGGCCTCCCTGATATGGCTGCATGCCCACCGTCCGGCAAAATCATTGTCCATGCAGATTTCAATTTCCTCTGTTTCCGGGTGCATCTTCAGGAAATGTTCCAGAGCCGCAGGCCGTTTCATCTTCCTCTGTGTCTCCCCCTCTTTTGGTGCGCTGATTCCTCCCAGCGCCAGCCTGTATTTCTCTGCCATGCCTCTTTCCAGTGTCATATGCGCCATCGCGTCAATCCCCGCCTCATACACAGCCACACGGTGGGATTCCCCCTCCGGCGGGATACAGAACGCAAAGGATTTCTCACTCCCTGCCTGCTCAATCCGAAAAACTTTCCCCGGCGAATCATATATCCCCCGCAGAAAAGCATATCTGGCTTTTCCCGATTCATCCTTTCCAACAAAAACAGCGTTATGGTAGGGAGCGCTTTCATACAATATCCCCAGCCGGATGCAGTATTCCATGACACCTGAACTGATGCCCCGCCCGGTCAGATACCTCTGTATGCGGTCACAGTTTTTATACCGCTCTGGGAGAACAAACGGTTTCCGCTGTCTCTCTGGCTGCACTCCGGGAATATAGGAGGGGCTCTCCCCACAAAGCTGGCGGACAGCGTCCACAAATGCCATCCCGTCCACATGGATTAAGAAATTCAGTGCGCTCTGCCCTCCGATATCCCTTGACTTCCAGTGCCATTTACTGGTGATTTCATTGATTTTGAAGCTGTCATGGTCCGTAAGCTGCCACTCATTTCTGGCAGACGATTTCTGCAGGCGGTTCGGCTGGTATCGTTTCAGATACTCAATGGCAGTCATCTCCCTTGCGGCACAAATTTCTTCCTCGCTTACCCATGCCATCACATCACCGTATCTTTCAGTTTCCCTGCCAGATCGGTCTGCTCCCAAGGAAATTCCTTTCTTCCGAAATGCCCGAAGACAGCCGTCTGTCTATAGATGGGACGTTTCAGCCGCAATTTTTTCGCAATCTGTTCCGGCGTCAGTCCGAACACCCTCTGCACAGCCATAACAAGACAGTCATCCGCACACACTTTTCCCGTTCCAAAGGTATCCACCTGCACCATGACCGGTTCTGCCACACCAATGGCATAGGCAAGGGTTACCTGACATTTCTCCGCAAGTCCGGCCGCCACGATGTTCTTGGCGATATAGCGCGCCATATATGCCCCGCAGCGGTCCACCTTGGAACAGTCCTTTCCGGAAAATGCGCCTCCCCCGTGGGATGCCATGCTCCCATAGGTATCCACCATCAGTTTTCTCCCGGTCAATCCGGTGTCCGCATCCGGTCCGCCAAGTACAAACCGTCCGGACGGATTGATATAAATGTCCGTATCCTCATCCGGCGGCAGGATGTGCAGTGCGGGTTTCAACACTTTTTCCCGTATCTCACGCTCCAGCTCCCGCTTACCTTTATCCTCCCGGTGCTGGCAAGACACTACCACCGAACTGAGACGGACAGGTTTCCCGTCCTCGTATTCCACGGTCACCTGTGCCTTTCCATCCGGCAGAATCCCGGCAATATATCCGCTCTTTCTGCATGCCGACAATTCCCTGACAATGCGGTTTGCAAGCACCACAGGCATTGGCATGAGCGACGGCGTCTCCTGACAGGCAAACCCTGTCATAATGCCCTGATCGCCTGCCCCTTCATTCCATCCATCTTCTTCAGACAATCCCTCGCGCTGCTCCAGAGAACGGGCTACCGCTTCTGCGATATCCGGACTCTGGCGGTGCAAAAACACATCAATCTGGATTTTCTCTGGGGAATACCCCACATCCTCCAGCACCCTTTTTACTGTTTCAGACACATCTGGATTCTGCCTGCTGGTAATCTCCCCCGCCACAATAATCCGCCCCTTTGTGGCAAGGACTTCACATGCCACCCTTGCGTCGGAATCCCCATTCAGGCATTCATCCAGAACACTATCTGCAATCAAATCGCAGAGCTTGTCAGGATGCCCCTCCGTCACGGATTCCGCTGTATAAAATCGTTTCATGTTCCACCTCATTTCTGTGCATAAAAAATGGCGTGGCGCATTCCTTTTGCTCGGAACACACCACGCCGGGTTTACTGGTTCTTATTCACTTTTTGCTCAATCGGTCAAATAAAATAGTTTCCTCTCCTGTAGACAATCTTATTTTCTTTTTAAATAAAAGTGTCCACGATGCCTGATTTTTTGTGTAATCCCTTTTCCCCTCCGGGAAAAAAGAACGGCAGAAATAATAATCCGCTTTTTTATCTTTTGCCAGAAAGAGAAAAACATTTTTGTTCTGAATCCGGTTCTTCATCAGATAATCTGCCTGTATCATGGAAAAAGCATTCATCTTCTCATTATATTTAAAGATGGTATCATTGCTGTCAAACAAATCCTCCAAATACGGAAACAGGTCCACCCGTTCCGCAATCTTATGGTAATGGTCCGATGCCTCTACCTGTTTCTGTGTGATTTTCTTTTCCCTGATCTCATCAAATATTTTTCCTCTGTCGCGGCTCAAATTCGGCATATCGGTCAGGTACTGCAGTCCCATCAGATGGAAACAGTCCTTTTTGCCAAAACGAATGGTTAATTCTACGGCTGTCCCTTTCCGGCCTAAGACCAGACGGTATTCCGTATCAAGCAGCGGACAGAAAGAAGTAACGCAGTCGTATATCGTATGCATATCCTCATCCCGTCTGTTTTTAATAAAGAAAAGCTCTGCCGAAGCAGAGCCTTTCTGACATTTTCTTTCGACAACCACCGGTCATCTAGCCAGATTGTGGTAAATGCCAAACCCTTATAAAGCTCGCAAGACACTGCCCTCTGGCACAACATCCTGTATCAACGCTTTGACAGACACTCGCCGTTGCCTATCTTCATTATTATAGTACAACGGACTGCAAATTATGTCAATCAAAATCTGCCGTTTTTTGCTGCAGCAAAACCTCCCCTCCGGTCGGGTCTTCGACACTTGTAAACTAAATAAATCTTCACAAACCGCATAACAGTG
>CANRWA010000029.1 GCA_947643415.1 uncultured Clostridia bacterium
CTTTGGCATAGAGGCTTTCGGGTGATTCAGTTATTCAAAATGGGGAAACTCAAAATAGAAATACATTGCACAAATTGCGCAAAAATGGTATAATAATACACACACTACACACTTCAGAAGGAGGATACCATACGTGAATAAAAGAAAAGGATTGAAACTTGCATTTAAGTTAAGTCTTACTGTAGCGATTCCCATCTTACTGATCACCATAGCAGCAGTGTGGCTGGGGGTGAGTAAACAACAAGAACTATCCACAGCACTTGTAGAACGTGAAGTAGGCGGGGTGGCAAAGGCTCTCTGTGAAGCATACATAGAAATGGGAGATAAGGGACCCTTTGCTATGGAAGGCAGTACTCTTATGAAAGGAACGGAGACTTTGTCCGGAAACTACGAGCTGATGGACAAAATCAAAGAGGACCATGATGTGGAATTATCACTGTTCTATGGAGATACCCGTATCCTTACTACCCTTACCAATGAAAATGGAGAACGTGAGATCAATACCACACTTTCCGCCGAAGTATATGAAAAGGTAAAAAATGGCGAGAGGTATTATGCCCCAAAACTAGAATTATTTGGAAAACCCTATTCCGGTTACTATGTCCCCCTCTACCAGCCTGATTCCAACCAGATCGTCGGCAGTGTATTCTGCGGACGCAGCCTTGAACAAGTAAACCAGGGTGTATGGAGCACCGCAGTTTCCATGGCAGTTGTCATGACGGTCATATTTGTCATTGCCTTTGCCATCGTGCTCTTCATGGTGATTCGGATTGCAAGAACACTAAGTGGAACGGCAGGCAACCTGAATGAAGTGGCAAAGGGTGTCCTGAATCTGGAGATTAAACCAGTTCTTATGAACCGTTCGGATGAAGTTGGTGATATGGCGCGTGCCATCCAGAGCCTGATCCATAATCTGCATGATATCCTCACTAATATCAATGATTCCTCCCATGCACTGGAGGGGCTGTCGAACCACTTCTCTGGTTCCTTTGACCGCATTACTGATTCCATCACCAATATCAATAATGCAGTAAATGAAATTGCCAATGAGGCCACAGGGCAGGCAAATGATACCATGAATGCCAGTCATAGGGTAAACGAGATGGGAGAAGCCTTAGAACATACTTCTGCCAATATTGATACTTTGAATAACAGCTCTGAGAAGATGAAGGAATACAACCAGACTGCCAAAGAAAACCTGAATGAACTGCAGCTGCTCAGCAAGAGAACAAAAGAATCGGTCCTTCTTGTACAGAACCAGACTAACCTCACAAACCAGTCTGCCCAGGCGATCCGGGAGGCAACAGATCTGATCACAGACATTGCCAGCCAGACCAATCTCCTGTCCCTGAATGCAAGCATCGAGGCTGCAAGAGCGGGGGAAAATGGCAGGGGATTTGCTGTTGTTGCCAGTGAGATCCGCACCCTGTCAGAGCAGTCAAGGGAATCTGCTGAGAAGATTATTGGTATTGTAAATGATCTTCTGAAAAATTCAGATACCAGTATTCAGACCATGAATGAGGTGACTGACAATATCAGGCAGCAAAATGCCAAGCTCACTGAGACTGACACTATGTTCCGCTCCCTGAATACAGAGATTTCAGAAGTGGCAGATGCCATTGTCCATATCCGTGAACAGGTTGTGGCATTAGGCACCCACAAAGATACTGTTCTTGAACTGGTTGAGGGACTGGCTGCGGTAGCAGAAGAGAATGCAGCAAGTACGCAGGAAACTTCTTCCTCTATGGTTGAACTCAGTGAGATCATCAAAAGCTGTGATGAAGAAACAGACAAACTTGTCAATATGGCTCAGGAACTGACAGAAAATACAAAGAAATTTGAATTTTAACGAATTGTAACTTGAAAAACAAACATGGGAGCCGTGCCAAAGCAGATATATTTTCTGCCCTTGGCACGGCTCTTTTTTAAATTGCCTTCATGCCGGATATGATCCAGGACTGCTCGACATATTTACATGTATAACGATATTTTTGACGGATCAGTTTGGATGAACCATCTGCATAAGATACATTGATGTTTTCTTTAGAAGAGATCTCCACAGTATCCTCGTCAATCTCCTTTTTCGATGAAACAGAGTAGGATTTTACTTCCTCATGGATGCCTCTCTTATAATAATTTTTGACTAAAGCGCTCTGCTGTTCATATGCCTTACTGCCCTCTTCCAGAACCTTGTATAATTCCCCTGTATTTCCGGTATTGACAGAATCGGTAAACAACAGCAGATAGTTTTCAAAAGCTTCCTCCGGTGTCTCTGAATCCGAACCTAAATATTCATAAGAATCATCATAAAACCGATATATTTCCTCTTCGTTCTGCACAGCGAGAAGAATTGGCTCTTCCCCACTGATTTCATTTTTCGTATAAGGATTGGTATAAAACAGAACACCATCAGCAAGGGCAAATTCTTCCATCTGCCCACCAGACTTCTCTTGTACCTGTGTTGTGACTTTGCCAGTATTCTGATCCAGCCATGTCTCTGTCATGGAAAGATGTGACCTGGTAAGGAGTTTTTCATCCGTAAAGCGTATCCATCCACCATTCTCATCACTGGATATCTCACCGCCACTTACTACATTTTTTCCTTCCCTATTATAAATCCGGCTAAAGCTGCTGCCAAAAGCAAGCCCTGACTCATCCTTAATCCGTTCTGTCCTGTCAGAAGCAAGAAGCACAATATGGTTATCTGCCATCCACACCAGGGAATAGTACCGGAACTCCTTCTCCCCGGCGTGTTCTTTCAGGAACTCCTTATACAGGGAAAGTTGTTCCTTCGCCTCCTCTGCTGCCTCTTTGTTTTCCTCACTCACCACACCGCCACCTGCAGCAGAACCATTCTCCTCTTCTGTCTGTCCCTTTTCTTTCGCCAGCGGCCCAAATCCTGCACTTCCTGTGATCCCCACTGCCATCAGAAGGAGACAGGAAAGAGGAATGATGACCCATTTGGAATAACGTTTCCTTGTGCTGATGGCACGGATCCTTCTCTCCATCTCTTTCCCCCGCCTGCTCATAGGCATCATAGAATAACGGAAATCTCCCCATGAATGGTCACCTGCCAGTTGAACCAGCATCTCTCCATATCGGAAACGCTTTTCTTCCCCCAGCAGCTGGATCACTGTCTCATCACAGAAAAGCTCTGCATCCTTTTTCGATGCAGATGCCGCCAGCCAGGTAAAGGGATTAAACCAATACACCGATACGAGGATCATGCGGAATATCGCCCAGATATGGTCTCTGTGATGGTAATGGACAAATTCATGCGTGACGATCTGTTCCAGCTCCTCCCGCTTTTCAATGCTAACTTTTCCCACTGGGACCAAATATTCCGGCAGATAGACCGCAGGCCGCAGAAATCCATACAGACAGGGATTCTGAACCACATTTGTGGAATATATCTTCAATGCATCTTTCTTTCCCAATAATGTTCGGTTTTCCTTCATTTTATGAAGCAGACAGATATTGGAAACAAAAAGCCATAAGAAAAGAAAGACTGAGACAAATACCCGCACCCACCTAAATACTGGCATCCATTCAGAATATCTTTTGTGCACAGTTTCTTTCCTTTCCCTGTCCTGTATCTGTTCTGTTTCCTGTTGTGGTAAGATAACAGCCCCTGCCAGCTCCTGTTCCGGAACCACTTTCTCATCCTGCCGGATCTCCCCGGCAGACAGATTTGTATCAGCTGTTCTGTTTTCTATATACCGCTGCCCTTTCTCATCTGTTTGTTCCTCTGCACCCTGTGCTGTCAGTTCTGGCTCATCATCACTCTGCGCAGCGAACCTCCTTTCTATGAAGTTTGTTACGCTGAACGGAGTCGAGATAAAATTTACCGGTATCATAAACCGGATCAGAACCACCAGCCAAAGCGCATAGATTCCGGCATGTGAGATTTTTCCGGAAAATATCTTCCGAATTCCAAAAATCATCAAAACCAGCAGAGAGGATTCTATCAGCCATGCAAAAAAACTCTCCATCTCTCCCCCTACTTTCTCTTCTCTTCTCCCGCCTTCCCGGCGCCCTGCCCTGCCTTACTTTCTGCATCCTTAAGTATTGCCTGGAGCTCTTTGATATCTTCCTTTGAGAGATCATTCTGGCGTACCAGTGCACTCATCATCATGCCGATACTGCCATCATATATCTTTTTAAGGAAATCTCTGGTCTCCTGCACTACCACATCTTCTTTCTCTACTTTTGGATAGAAATATTTTGTCTTTCCTTTCTCGTCATATCCGATGAGGCCCTTCTCACTCATCCGGCGCACCATTGTGGCACTGGTGCTCTTACTCCATCCCACCCGTTCTTTCAATATCGGTACAAGCTGCATCAGTGTCCTTGGGGATTCCTCCCACAGACAATTGATCAGATGCCACTCACTATTTGTCACACGAACTTCCTGTCTCACTGCTGCCTCCTTCTGTATATAACCACTATATACTATTTACTTTGTAAACCTATTATAGAACAGTTCTCCGGGGTTGTCAATTGACAAAATGGGAAATTTACCGTATCATATATAGATAGATTAGCGTTTACAGCATATATGACACGGAGGAATCGATATGAAGGCATACAAAGACATGAGCAAAGATGAGCTTCTTACATTAAAAGCAGCACTTGATGAAGAGTATAAGACACTGGAGGGGGAAGGATTGAACCTCAATATGGCAAGAGGGAAGCCAGGGTTCTCACAACTGGCACTTTCCATGCCAATGCTGGATGTCATCAACAGTGAATCCGACATGAGAACTGTCCTTGGCAATGACACCCGCAATTATGGTGACTTGGATGGAATCGGCGAGAGCCGGAAACTCATTGCAGACATGATGGCTGTCCAGAAAGATAATGTCATTGTCTGTGGAAATTCCAGCCTGAATATTATGTATGACACCATCGCGCGCTCTATGACACATGGTGTTATGGGTGGCATTCCCTGGTCAAAACAGGACAAGGTAAAGTTCCTGTGCCCGGTCCCCGGATATGACAGGCATTTTAAGATCACAGAATTTTTCGATATTGAAATGATAAATATTCCGCTTTATGATGATGGTCCAGATATGGACATGGTAGAAAAATATGTAAATGGCGATCCTGCTGTTAAGGGAATCTGGTGTGTTCCAAAATATTCTAATCCAACAGGTATCTCTTATTCAGATGAGACTGTGAAACGTTTTGCCAACCTGAATCCGGCTGCAGAAGATTTCCGTATTTACTGGGACAATGCTTACTGCATCCACCATCTGTATGACGATATTCAGGATGAGATATTGAATATTCTGACAGAATGCGAAAAAGCCGGAAATCCGGATATGGTCTACATCTTTACCTCTACCTCCAAGATCAGTTTCCCTGGTTCCGGTATTTCGGCTATCGCTTCCTCTCTTAAGAATATCGAACATATAAAGAGCCAGATGTCAATTCAGACCATCGGGCATGATAAGATCAATCAGCTCAGGCATTCAAGATTCTTTAAGGACATCAATGGACTGCGCAACCACATGAAACTTCACGCAGAACTGCTGCGTCCAAAGTTCGAAGCCGTACTTAACACACTGGAAAAAGAGCTTGCCGGGCTTGAGATCGGAAGCTGGATCAAGCCAAGAGGCGGATATTTTATCTCCTTTAATTCCCTTCCCGGCTGTGCCAAAAATATCGTAGAAAAATGTAAGAACCTGGGAGTGATCCTGACCGATGCAGGAGCTACCTTCCCCTATGGAAAAGATCCAGAAGACTCGAATATCCGTATCGCACCGACTTTCCCAACACCGGAAGAGATGGAGCAGGCTGCTAAAGTCTTTGTTCTCTGTGTAAAACTGGCAAGTGTGGAAAAATATTTATAAAAGCTTTTCTATATCATAAATAACCCCCACAGAGGAAAAAGCCGTGGGGGTTAAATCTATTTATAATAATATGATACTTTTATTTGCTCATAACTGTCCTCCATATCATATTTTATATATGAAGTATATCATTTATTTTCCAGATGTGCCAGCCTCTCTTCAATATAATTTTCCAGCACCCTGACTGTGCCATCTACTGCAAGCTGGCTGCTGTTGATACAGATATCATAAAACCGGGAATCACCCCAGCGGTGGTCGGAATGCCTGTTGTGATATTTCTTCCTTCTATAATCGTGACGCTTCATCTTAAAGATCGCATCTGATTTGCTCAACTCATACCTCTCCATAACACGTTCCAGCTTGTGGTCTTCATCTCCACATACGAAGATAGAGATCAATCCATCAAAATCCTGCAGGACAGTCTCCGAACATCTGCCCACGATCACGAAAGACTCACCACTGTCTGCTTTCTTTTTGATGTAATCAAACTGCATCTCTGTGATAATCTCTTCCATGGAGTTACTATATTTGCCGACCTTCCGTGTCATCATGAAATTTCTCGGTTTCTCATCATACTTTTCAAGAACTTCCACCTTGACATCCATCTCATTGGCAATCTCATCCAGCATTCCCCTGTCGTAGAATTTCATTCCCCTGTCCTTTGCGATCCTCTCTGCGATCTCATGACCAGCGCTGCCGAACTCACGGCTGATAGCGATTATTACCTGTTTGTCCATGTTTTCCTCCATTTCTCCAATACCTTTACGATACATCTATATTCATCTTCTATCCTAACAATAACGTGCAAAGATGATCAGCATAGATACCAGGACTACAATAAGTGTTGCCGGAATCGCTGCTTTACAATATTTCCCCCAGCCTATGACATAACCATTCTTTGCGGCAACAGAAGTTCCCACTACATTGGCAGAGGCACCGATCGGTGTTGCACTTCCACCAATATCCGTGCCCATGGAAAGCGCCCATGTCAGAACGGAACGGTCTACTCCCTGTGTCTGGGCAAGTGTACTGATGATAGGAACCATGGTAGCTGCAAATGGTATATTATCTACCAGCGCACTGGCAACAGCTGAGATCCATATAATGATAGCAACCATCAAATATAGGTTTCCTTTGCTTATCTTTCCTATAAAATCAGCTACAATCTTCAGAACTCCGGTCTGTTCAAGACCGCCTACCACAATAAACAGCCCAACGAAGAATAGTAGTGTCTTATAATCTACCAGTTTCAGGAGTTTTATTGCATGTTTTCCCGCTGCAATCAGAGTCACGATCGAAATAACAAGTCCAATGAATGCCACCGTAAGATGTGTCTGTGCATGGGTAACAAGCATAATGACTGCACAGGCAAATATAATACTGCTGATGGTAAAACTCTTTTTGTCAACAATTGCCTCTTTGGGGCTTGGGATAGAAGAAAGATCTAATCCCTCACCATTCTGTTCCTTTAATTCCCTGCGGAATACAAGGAAAAAATATATGATCACAAGGATAAGGCTGATTCCTGCCATGATTCCTGTATTCATAATAAAATCACTGAAGGACAGGTTAAAAGATGTACCAATGATAATATTTGGCGGGTCACCGCACATAGTGGCAGAACCGCCCAGATTCGCACAGAATATCTCAGATAATATCATCGGCACCGGGTTAAATTTCAAAAGTTTCGCCAGCTCGATAGTCACAGCAGCCAGGAACAATATTACTGTAATACTGTCGATAAACATGGCAAGAACAGCGGACATCACCATAAAAGCGATAAACAGGGGAATTACTTTGTAATGTACCTTCTTTGCCAGCAGCATGCAGAGCCATCGGAAGAATCCAGCCCTGGCCATACCTTCTACCATGATCATCATACCGGCGATAAAGATAATGGTCGCCCAGTTAATACCGGCACTGCTCTCCCCCTCTCCTGTCGCATACCAGAAATTCAGGGTAAATATGCCTCTCAGATTCAGGGTTTCCAGAACTGCCTCCAGATCCCGCATCACTAGGCCAAATACAACTGTCAGTGTCAGGACACCACAGCCAAGTGTTACATAATGTCTTTCAATCTTATCGATCACAATGAATACAAACATAGCAATAAATATAATAACTGCCAGAATCTGTTCTATTGTCAATCTAATCATCTCCTTTTCCAAAAATTTATTATAACACCATTTAAATATTTTTCAAGCATCTTTTTTCTTTGACTTATATATTTTTTGTGATAGAATATAGTCATTCGGCGACGGCGCCGTATCCACCTACCAACACCAGTAAAGGAGACATAAACCACATGAATAAGAAAGAAATAGCAGAAATAAAAAAACGCTTTACTAAGGCAAAATGCAGCATCACCCGGATCTGTGGATGTTATGTAGATGCAGAGAAGGAAAAGAGACTGACACTGAAAGAAGCTTTTCTTGGACTTCCTGAAGAAGAGCTGTTCAAATACATTGACATCTTCCGCAAAACACTCTCTGGCAGCATCGGCAAAACATTATTAAATATGGAATTTCCCACCGAACAGGAGACAGGAGAAGATGGAACACAGCGTTTTCTCATGAAACTCCTGGAGAGCAGGCTGCAGGATGAGTCCCTTCTGGATGAGTTTTATGACAAGGTGATCCAGACATACAAATATCCTGAAAATTATTTTATCATACTGGTTCATGATGCATATGATATCCCGAAGATCACCACCGACGGCATAGAGAATTTCGACGCATCGGAATATGTCTACGATTACATATTGTGCAGCATCTGCCCGGTAAAACTATCGAAGCCAGGACTGTGCTACAATGCAGAGACAAATCATATCCAGGACCGCATCCGGGACTGGCTCGTGCAGCCGCCGGAACTTGGCTTCCTCTTCCCTGCCTTCAATGACCGCAGCACAGACATACACAGCCTACTGTATTATTCCAAAAATTCAGATGAACTGGATCTTGCCGTCACAGAGGAACTTCTCGGCTGTCGGATGCCCCTTCCAGCCAAGAGCCAGAAAGAGACATTTAATGCCATTGTGGAAGAATCCCTTGGACTTGATTGTGATTATGAGGTGGTTCGTTCCATTCATGAAAATCTGAACCAGATGGTAGAGGAGAACAAAGAAGATCCAGAGCCGCTCTCCCTGGACAAGACAGATATGACAAAGCTGCTGCAGAAAAGCGGGGTCGAGGAAGAAAAGATCCAGGCTTTTGAAACCCGCTTTGATGAAACCATTGGGGAAAGAGAATCCTTTATGGCAGCAAATATATCCAATGTAAGAAAATTCGAAGTACGGACACCGGATATCAAAGTAGAGGTCAATCCAGAACGGACAGACCTTGTCGAAACCCGTGTTATTGACGGAGTTCCCTGCCTTGTCATAGAGATCAATGACCTTGTGGAAGTAAATGGAATCCAGATCGTGCCAGAAAATGTAACAAATAACCAAGAAGGGGCTGACTAAAACCACAGCCCCTTCTTATCTGGCAGGAAAATATGTTATTTGCCGAGCAAATAATGGCATAACCATTCCTTAATCGCCAAAAAGAGGTGTGGAGAGGTAGCGGTCTCCTGTATCCGGAAGCAGCACAACGATGATCTTCCCCTTGTTCTCCGGACGTATAGCAAGCTGTGTTGCAGCCCATACAGCGGCTCCGGAAGAGATCCCTACAAGGATTCCTTCTCTTCTTCCAATCTCACGTCCTGCAGCAAAGGCATCCTCATTCTCCACCGTGATGATCTCGTCATAAATCTCTGTATTCAATACTTCCGGCACAAATCCTGCACCAATACCCTGAATCTTATGGGCTCCTGCTGTTCCCTTCGACAGGACAGGTGAGGAAGCAGGTTCTACTGCTACTACTTTGATATCCGGATTCTGGGTTTTGAGATATTCCCCCACACCTGTCACAGTGCCGCCTGTTCCTACACCGGCGACAAAGAGATCCACTTTCCCTTCTGTATCTTTCCAGATCTCTGGTCCGGTTGTCCTTCTGTGTGCCTGTGGGTTCAGTTCATTCACAAACTGCCCAGGTATAAAACTGTTGGGGATCTCTTTCGCCAGCTCATCTGCCTTCTCAATGGCTCCCTTCATCCCCTTTGCCCCGTCCGTCAGAACAAGTTCAGCCCCATATGCCTTCATGAGATTTCTTCTCTCCATACTCATAGTCTCTGGCATCGTAATAATGATCCGGATACCCAGGGATGCTGCAATAGAGGCAAGCCCAATACCAGTATTCCCACTGGTAGGCTCGATGATAACAGAGTCTTTTGTCAATACCCCTTTCGATCGTGCATCTTCTATGATCTCCCTGGCAATACGATCTTTCACGCTTCCCGCCGGATTGAAATATTCCAGCTTTGCCAGTACAGTCGCCTGCAGTTCGTTTGCTTTCTCATAATTTGATAATTCCAGAATCGGCGTATTGCCAACTAATTCTGTAACACTCTTATAAATTGCCATAATGTCCTCCTATCTTATCCTATAATTCATATCGATATACTATGAAATGTTTTAAGTATAATATACTCCACATTGATCCATCTGTCAACAGATAAATGTGGAGCTTTGCATGGTCAGATCATATAATCTCCGTTTTTGGCAAGCTGCCAGTCCACCAGATCGGCAAGGGTAGTATTATCGATCACCCCGCTGACAGCATCGTTCAGCCGCCGCCATAAAACCGAAGTGGCACAGTCATCCATATGGTTACAGAATGTGTTCTCCCCATCGATACAGTCAACCGGTGCCATACTGCCCTCTGTCAGACGAAGTATCATACCAACCGTATATTCTTCTGGTTTCTTCGTCAGAAGATATCCCCCCTGTGGTCCCCGGATGCTTCGGACATAACCTGCTTTATTCAGCACAGAAATGATCTGCTCCAGATATTTATCAGAAATCTCCTGTCTCTTTGCGATCTCTCGGATCCTCACCGGCCTTCCACTCTCATTCAGGGCAAGATCCAGCATGAGACGCAGGGCATACCTTCCTTTTGTAGAGATCTTCATTCCCATTTCTCCCCTCTTGCGGTCTGTCAGCAGGACAGCGCCGATCAGGTTATACCATGAAAGACGCTGTCCTGCTAATTCCTAGTATATCAATATGATACAATAGGTATATGAAAATTGCAAGAGAAATGTATCTGCCCGGCAGGGCAGTCGCTTACTAATTCATGCCAATGTGGCGGTATCGTACTATATCCTGTCCGACATATCAGACAATGCTCAGGCAGCATATTGCAGCCGGAGGAAACAAGAATTTTTCTGGGTGTGATATAAGGACAGGATATAATACGTTATCCGCCACTTTGAATACCACAGGTTCGTAAGTGACTGCCTCCACCGGTGAGGGCCTTAATCATCGCCCTGCAGTGCATCATAACCAACTTCACCGGTACGGACTTTAACGACATCTTCCACATCATAAATGAAGATCTTACCGTCTCCAATATGTCCGGTATACAATGCCTGCTTAGCAGTTTCGATAACCTTTTCCACAGGTACGGCACTGACTACTACCTCTACCTTTGTCTTAGGAAGTAGATTAAAGTCTACCGGGACACCGCGGTAATATTCGGTCTTGCCTTTCTGTACGCCGCAGCCAAGCACCTGTGTTACCGTGATACCTTTGACGCCGATCTCTGACAATGCCTCTTTCAGATCCTCAAACTTACTCTGTTTACATATAACTGAGACTTTCGTCAATTTGGCAGTACCTTCTGTCTTCTTCGGAACAGGTTTTACGTGAGATGGTACTTCTTCCACTGTTACAGCAGCCTCAACCGGCACACTCCCCATTGCAGCAGGGGCACCTGCCGGTACTGCACTGTAAAAACGGTTGCCGGCCGGCATAAAATCGGTATAGGCACTTGGCAGGCCATGTTCTGTCACATCCAGGCCTTCGATCTCCTCTTCTGCACTGACACGAAGTCCAACCGTTGCACGGATCACAACGAATGTGATGGTGATCAGAAGGGCTGCCCAGGCTGCTACAGTGACAAATCCAGCAAGCTGTAACCCTAATTGCGTAAAGCCGCCTCCATAAAACAGCCCCTCTTTCATCCCAGCCACAGCAAATCCCGGCGCAGACTCTGTGGCAAAGAGCCCGACAGCAATCGTTCCCCATATACCATTCATCATATGAACAGCAACGGCACCCACCGGATCATCCACATGGACAACATGATCGCAGAACCAGACACCAAATATCACCAGCAGGCCGGCTACGGAGCCAATAACCAATGATCCTGCGCAGTCCGTCACATCACAGGAAGCGGTAATGGCCACCAGTCCGGCAAGAGAAGCATTCAGGCACATAGACACATCCGGTTTGCCATATTTGAGCCACGTAAATATCATACACACTACCGTTGCCACGGCTGGCGCCACTGTGGTTGTGAGGAAGATGGAAGCCAGGGTTGAGATATCCTTTGCCGCTGCGCCATTGAATCCATACCAGCCAAACCACAGGATAAATACTCCAAGTGCACCAATGGTCAGGTTATGCCCTGGTATTGCATTTACCTTCTTAATATTTCCTTCTTTATCTTTCTTAAATTTACCAATCCTTGGTCCGAGGATGGCAGCGCCGATCAGGGCACAGATACCACCTACCATATGAATGGCACAGGAACCAGCATAATCATGGAATCCAAGTTCGGAAAGCCAGCCGCCGCCCCAGATCCAGTGTGCCTCAATGGGATAGATCAGTGCAGATATCACTGCTGAGTAAATACAATAGGATAAGAATTTTGTCCGTTCTGCCATGGCACCGGATACAATGGTTGCCGTTGTTGCACAGAACACCAGGTTAAATACAAAATTGGAAAAGTCAAAATCTGCATATGCCGAAAAAATATCAAATCCCGGTTTTCCAATAAAACCAAGAAGATCCTCTCCCAGCAGCATAGACGCACCGATCAGGATAAACATCACTGTACCAATGCAGAAATCCATCAGGTTCTTCATAATAATATTACCTGCATTCTTAGCACGGGTAAAACCCGCCTCCACCATGGCAAACCCTGCCTGCATCCAGAACACCAGCGCTGCACCGATGAGGAACCAGACGCCCCACAGGTTGTCATTGATATAACTTACAATTTCTTCTGTCATAGAAACACCTCCAGGTTATGTAATAATGACGATTTTCCTATTGCAGATATGATATACAGATTTCGGCAAAAGAAAGAGCGCCAGAAACAGATTTTTCTGTTTCTGACGCCCTCGTCATTTCTGTATGCCATTATAGAACGCAAATACTCAAATGTCAATACCTATTTTGAAAACATGAAGAAATTGTTCCAGTCTCCTGAGATTAGGGGGACTTCCAATCATGGCATTTACCCCACTCCGGATCCCCTCCTGAAGTTCCTCCTGGCTAATCCCTTCTACCATGGCAAATACCGGTATCGTAGCACTATCCCCCGACCCCTGGCTTCGGAGCAGCTCTGTAAATTCCAGATAGTCCATATCCGGCAATTCCCCCTCCACAAGAACCGCATCAAAATAATTGGGAGAATAACCAGACCATAGACGAATTCCCTCCTGTCCGCTTCCTGCCACATCAATCTGTGCATTGGACAGCCTCAACTGACTGCCTGTCGCCGCCTGGTCTTTCTCCACCACAAGAATCGTATATCCCCTAAGATCTGCCTCGCCTGTCATATGATCTGTTTTTATCATCACCTGCGGTGTCACTTTGGGTTTATGTGAACGCTGAAAAGGTATTGTGATCCTTATCTCATTTCTCTGATCCTTCTTCTGCTGCATCTGTATATTTCCGCCCAGCAGTTCAACAATCTTTCTTGCTACCACCAGGGAAAAAAGCGCTCCCATATGTTTCTTCTCTCTATTCCATGAAGACACTTTCTCCAAATCCTCCATAGGATACAAGCGCCCAAAGAAATTGTCGTTTACCGGAATGCCCATATCCTCTACCATCAGAGACAGGTGACTGATTCCATTTCCCTGGTCCTCATCACTGCACCACAGGTCAATGGTTCCCTTATCTCCGGATGCCAGAACGCAATTTCCGATGACATGGTTCAGGCACTGGGACAGTTGTGCCGGATCACCATAACAGTACTCCCACTTAATATTCATCTGGTAAATAAACTTTATCTCCGATTCCTGCAGCTTTTTTCTCCATTCCTCCAACACATCACGCAGTACATCATCCAGCTTAAACAGCTTATTCTCAAAACGCACATTTCCCTGTTCCAGTTTCTCAAACTGGGAAATGTTCTTAATTACCTTGCGCATATAGGATAATGCATCCCGTATCTCCTCTGTTTTACCGGTTTCCCTGCAGTTTCTACGCATTTCATGGTCGATAAATTCAAGAGGACCATAAAGTTCCCTCGAAAGCATAACAGTAAAATTTCTTCTCATTTCCATGGTGCGCTTTTCTTCATTCAGGGCATTTGCCAGGATCTTCCGGTTCGCATCTTCCATTTTTAACTGCTCTTCCCTGACCTGGTGCATGTCCTGCATACTGATAAGAATGGTACGGATATCATCACCCAGATAGCTGTAACGGATAGATTTATACCGATATTCCTGGTTTTTATTGGTACGCATCCGAAAAAAAGACACCTCTTCTAACTGGCCCGGCTGAAGAATACGGTTCATATTCGCAAACTGCATCAAAACCAGAAAGCGTTCCTGTTCCTCTGGGTGGACTTCCTCCTCTGCTACCCATTTTATATACTCATCATAATCGAATTCTGGAATGTATTCACGGAACCTGGACTGCTCTGATATATATACCCATACTTTCTTTGTCCTGGTATCAACACAGGCAATCTTCTCATACATTTTGCCAGAATGAGCCTCAAAAATATTACGAAGCTTCCACCTTACTGTCTCATCTCTCTCTTTCTCTTCAATATGTTTCATGCTTCCCACCGCATACCGAAGCTTATTATTCCTCCATGTCTTCACAATACTGACCTCAAACCACTGGTAGCTGACCTCCCCCGTATTCTTATCTTCTGCCAGCAGCCTGACCTCTGTCCCATATTCTGATTCAGACGCCACATATTGCTCAAATTTTTCCTGATCCTCCGGGTGAAGAAAATCTTCCCGAAACAATGCAGCTGCCAGATCAGCATGTTTCCCATCATCGATGCATGGGATATATCTGCTGTCTATGATATCTTTATAAACATGAAATTTGTAGTTTTTTGCATCATATTCAAAGAGGACTCCGGAAGTGAGGCGCATCGCCATATGATAACGGCTTCGCTCTCTCTCCAGCCGGATTGCACTTTGCTTTCTCTCTGTAATATCAACCATAATACAGAGATACTCACTGCCATCCTCCACCTCTTCATAGAACCGCCCGATCAGCCGGAACCAGTGAACCTCATTCTCTTCCCCGCAACGGCACCGAAATTCATAGTCCACAGGTTCCTGATTCGCCGCCTGCCTGGTAACATGGTCTCTCAACTGGGTAATATCTTCCGGAAATGTATAAAGGCCAGAACTGCCCAGATACTCCTCTGGCATCAGCCCCATCATATCAATATACCGTTGGTTAAACTGCATGATATAAAAATTTCTTTCCGTGATCAGCATGCGCAGCACACCACCTGGAAGATTGTCATAGGTGATATCCCGGTCCCTCCTCATATTCTCAGAATCACTGATATTCACCACCAGATTGCGGACATATGGAACACCTGAAAGATCATCATACTCCATTACGCCGCTCTCCCACACCCAGATCAATTCTCCGCTGCACTTCCGCATTCGGTATCTGACTATATATTCGCCCTTCTCCCTCAGACCTTTCATAACATTCTCATGGACCTCCGGCAGATCCGGCGGATATACCAGCTCCCTTGCCCTGTTATGACAGTGAATCATCAGCTCCGCCCTGCCATATCCCAGCATTTTGCAGAAATTGTCATCCACACTGGTGAGCACAAAAAGGCCATCATCATCATAACGGAACACTTTTTCCCCAAATTCAAATAATTTCCATAATTGTTCCAAACAGAAATCTGTCACTTCTATTTTTCACCCTTCCAGACATGCCGCCGCAGGCAGCACAAACATTTTCACGAAGAACGCCGCTTTTGCATTCTTCCGGTGTGAAGAAAATTGATTGGTGAGGTTTTTCCGAACCATCAATTTCCTTCACACTTTCCTGGCAACTACAACGAATCTTCCATCTTCTGTATGATAGGCACAGGTGACCATAGTCAGAAGCTGTTCCCCGTATTCTGGCGTTACACCTGTATCATAGACAGATAGTTTCTTTACATTCTCAACATATGTATCAAATCTTTCTTTTGAAAGAGAACCAATATATTCATAATACTTAAAGGCATCCGTTTTTCCCTTGTAGACCTGCGAATAAAAAGCAGCCACAACTTCATACTCCCTGTCTTCAAACAAGGTATCCAGATACACTTTCTTATGGGTTTTGTAAAAATCGTATTCAGCAAAATCCATAAGATGCTTAAACATAAGACCGCTCTTCATATGATGGCCATAGACCATGAGATTACTCTCCTCATCCTCAGCATTACACTGCGCATCCAGAAACGGAAGGCCATTGACATCATATTCCTTCTGGTAATTTCTGTGGAGATAATACTCATTATCCTCTGGCGTCTGCATAACTGGATAATCAATCTTTGTTCCCTTCACTGTGATCCATCCAATAATATCCCCGTTCTTCTTATATAGTTTTCTATACTTCTTCTGGACCGTTTTCCCCTCATTGGTCTGTATCTCCGCAGCCTCTGTCATGTCCCCATCTTCGCTTTTCAGATCCACCAGCTCTCCGATGGCCTCTTCTGAATTCTGTGCACTCTTATAATAGCGCACCAGATACAGGCCACTGCCAAGAAAGACAATGACACACACGACCATCATGCAATTCAATAGCCAGTTATTCTTTCCTTTTTTTTCCACTGCCCCTCCATTCTAGATGACAAGCCGCATCGCTGTAAAGCGGATGCCATCTGCTCTCTGTTCCGGCCCCAGTGGGACAAACCCCAGCTTTTTATAGAAACCAACAGCATAGGGTGAAGAGTTCACCGTCACTGCCCGGATTTGCGGATTCTCCATTGCTACCGCATCGACGGCAACATTTATCAGTTTCCTCGCCACACCAAGGTGATGGAACTTATCCCGTACGAACAAAAGGCTGATATGCTGCCCTGTACGGAGGGCGATCACCCCCACCAGATAATTGTTCAGGTAACAGCCCCAAAACTTCATCTCGCCCTGATGGACTTTTTCCACCATATTATGATACTCAATAAAATGACGAAAAGTCGCAATACCCATCTCTTCATAGTCTGGTGCCTCATATTTCTCAAACACCTCCCAGACCAATTCAAGGGCATCCCTTAATCTGTCCTGATTGATCTTACATATCTGCATCTAAAATGTCTCCATGGTTTCCCTCACTGCCCTGATAAATTCCTGGCTGTTCAGTACTGTTACATCCTCCAGTGAAGTGATCAGTGCCAGATCCTTCGTCATCTTACCATCTTCAATGGTTTTCAGCGTTGCCTTCTCCAGCTTGTCCGCAAACTCCATCAGTTCTGGAATTTCATCCAGTTCACCACGTTTGCGGAGCGCCCCTGTCCATGCAAAAATAGTGGCAACAGAATTTGTCGAGGTCTCTTCTCCCTCCAGATGCTTATAATAATGGCGCTGCACTGTCCCATGCGCCGCCTCATATTCATACACACCATCCGGTGATACCAGGACCGACGTCATCATGGCAAGGGATCCACAGGCAGAAGACACCATATCACTCATTACATCACCATCATAGTTCTTGCATGCCCATATAAATCCTCCCTTTGTCTTCATGACACGGGCAACGGCATCATCGATCAGGGTATAGAAATACTCAAGGCCTGCTGCTTCAAACTTACTTTTATAGTCTTTCTCAAAGATATCCTGGAAGATATCTTTGAAATTATGGTCATATTTCTTGGAGATCGTATCCTTTGTGGCAAACCACAGATCCTGCTTTGTATCCAACGCATAACTAAAACAGGCCCTGGCAAAACTGGTGATGGATCTGTCTGTATTATGGATTCCCTGCAGGATACCGGGACCATCAAACTCATGGATCGTCTCACGGATCTCTGTCCCATCTTCAGCGGTAAACACAAGCTCCGCTTTTCCCGCCCCCGGAACCTTGATCTCTGTATTTTTATACACATCACCATAGGCATGGCGTGCCAGTGTGATAGGCTTCTCCCAGTTCTTAACGCAGGGTTCAATCCCCTTTACCTGGATCGGCGCACGGAATACCGTTCCATCCAGCGCCGCACGAATCGTACCGTTCGGTGACTTCCACATCTCCTTTAAGTTATATTCTGTCATGCGCGCTGCATTTGGTGTGATGGTCGCACACTTTACTGCCACGCCATATTTCTTCGTCGCCTCTGCTGAATCGATGGTCACCTGATCATCCGTCTTGTTGCGGTACTCCAGCCCAAGATCATAATACTCTGTCTTCAGATCTATAAAAGGAAGAAGAAGCTCCTCCTTGATCATCTGCCACAGAATACGTGTCATCTCATCTCCATCCATCTCTACCAGTGGAGTTTTCATCTGAATCTTTCCCATTGTGCTGCCTCCTATTTCTATAATTAATCTGCATTTCTGATTTGTGAATAATGATTCCTATGCATAAAACCTCATGCCGTACGTCTTTCTAGTTCTTCAACTCGTTTTGATAGTGAATCAATCAGTTTCAACAATAATGCTGTATTATCATTTTCAAGTTTGTGAATATGGTAATAATTATTCAATTCATCCATATTTTTCTGGATTTTTTCAATTTTATCTTCCAAAATCCCCCTAGTACGCTCAATCTCATCCAACATCATATTTTCCGATTTTTCCAGACGCTCGTCCACCTTCTTCAGTATATTTTCCTCCGATTTCTCCAGACGCTCGTCCACCTTCTTCAGTATATTTTCCTCCGATTTCTCCAGACGCTCGTCTACCACTGATTCCATCATACTCTTTAACATACTGATATCATTCTGGTCTAACATCTTACCCCCTCCTCTCGTGTCTTGTCTTATGCGATTACTATATCAAAAACTGCCACCATTTTCAAGAGAAGTATACTACCTCTTCCATCGGAGGTTCTGCCTTCTCTACCTTTTCTGCCCAGAGCACAGGATAGAGGCTCTGGTTCTTGCGGGAAAACTCCGGTTTAACTTTTACGCTGACCATCACCCATTCCCCCACAGTAAGATCTGCCGTTTCTTTGTAATGGCAGATAAACCCAATCTTCGCAATGTCGTCTGCACAGCATGTCATTGCCGCTCTTGCGGGGACGAAAGTATCTGCCGGAAAAGAGCGGTTCCTGTATACCTCTCCCTTGAAGATAACTGTCTTCCCCTCATATTTATCTGGATGCTCACTGGCATCCAGATACCAGAGGCCGAAATCATCATCCTCCAGACGGATCTCACTGGCATTAACATCATAGGGGAGTTCCTCTGCAATGTTGCTTTCCACACTGCCATCCTCTGATTCAAAGAGAACCTGTGCCTGGCGGTTGATCGCCTTAACATTTCTCCGCATCGACGGTTTATCCATATCCTGCCGGCAACGGTTGAAGATAACCAGGTCGGACTGCTGGAAATGTGCCATCAGAAGCGGTTTCATATTATTGATATACATCTGGAATGTCTCTGCATTCACCGTAGTAAATGTCTGCACGATGATCCAGTTCTCCGGGATCGTCTCATTGATCAGCCTTGCCATGTCCCACATACCATTTACTTCAATCATGATACGGGCTGGTTTATATTCCTTAACCAGTGCAATGCACTTCTCTTCTGTAAGGTCCTCCTCATCTTCTATGACAACAGGAGTGACCTTATTATACCGGAGAAGATTCTCGTCTACCTCTGTCTCCCCTTCCTCTGTTATGAGAAAGAGCGTCTTCAATCCATCTTCAAAATTCCCCTCTTCCAGTATCTCTTTGATACAGGTCGTCTTTCCACTCTCCAGAAATCCTGTAAAAAGATAAACCGGAATATCCTTATTTCCAAACATAGCAACCTCGTTTCTAACTGTCTAAATATGAAACAGTTCTTTGATCTGGTCCTCTCTCAACTCCGCTCCGATCACGCACAGACGCCCCGTATAATCTGCACTGCCACGGCGTATTTCATATTCGCCCGGCACCAGGTCAAAATGGAACCATTCGCCCTCTGCTGCAGGTACGATCCCCTTTGCCCGGAGAATATTCCCCATGCCATTGTCTTCCGCCGAGAGTGTCTTTAAAATCTCTGTCAATTCATCTTCCCTGTATTTATGGGCACTCTCCATTCCCAGACTGGTAAACACATCGTCCGCATGATGATGGTGATGGTCATGATGATGCCCGCAGCCACATTCATGATCGTGATCATGGTGATGCTCACAGCCACACTCATGGTTGTGGTCATGGTCATGATGCTCACAGCCGCACTCATGCTCATGGTCGTGGTCATGATGGTGATGGCCGCATTCCGGACACACCTCTTCCTCCTCCATCAGTTCCATCACAAAAGAATTGTCCTCCTCAATGGCACCAAGGATCTGTTTCCCGCTGATCTCTTCCCATGGGGTGGTTATAACCGTGGCCTTGTCATTCTTTTCTTTAATGAGAGACAATGCTGTCTCCAGTTTCTCTTCTGAAATATTTCCGGTACGGCTGAGAACGATAGTCTTTGCATTTTCAATCTGATTATTATAGAATTCACCAAAATTCTTCATATACATCTTACACTTTGCGGCATCTGCCACTGTCACATATCCGTTCAAAGCCACGTCTTCATTGCCATCCACGATCCCTGCCACCGCACGGATCACGTCAGACAGCTTGCCTACCCCAGAAGGTTCAATAATGATCCTGTCAGGATGATATTTGTCAAATACTTCCTGTAATGCTGTCCCGAAATCTCCCACAAGGGAACAACAGATACAGCCCGAATTCATCTCAGTTATATTGATCCCGGAATCTTTCAGAAATCCTCCATCAATCCCAATCTCTCCAAATTCATTCTCGATCAGCACAAGCTGCTCTCCCTCAAATGCCTCACGAATGAGTTTCTTGATCAGTGTAGTCTTACCAGCTCCCAGAAAGCCGGAAAAAATATCAATCTTTGTCATTCAAATAACCTCTTTTCCAGATAGAATTTATCACAGTAAACATTCTAACACTGCATTTCAGTTAATGCAATGTTTTCATAGATTTTTTCAATCACATATGTTATGATAGATAAGGGATCAATGCAGAAGATCCCTACATATCATATCAATAAAAAGACACATCCAATGTGTCTGGAATGGAGGACTTTATGATACTTACGTCAACAGAGAAAATCGAAGGTTACAAACTTCAGACACTGGGTCTGGTACAGGGAAGTACGATCCAGTCCAAGAATATGTTCAAGGACATGGGGTCTGGTTTCAAGAGCATGGTAGGCGGTGAGCTGAAAGCTTACACAAAGATGATGGAAGAAGCCAGAGAAGTGGCAACCGGACGTATGATCGAAAAAGCAGAAAAACTCGGTGCGGATGCCATCGTATGTGTACGTTTTAATTCTGCTTCTGTTATGCAGGGTGCAGCAGAGATCATGACTTATGGTACTGCAGTAAAAATGACACAAGAATAATCCAGTCAGAATATATCAAAATATCCCGCAGTCCATCGCGGGATATTTTTCTTTTAAAAACTCACACCTAGAAGGTCAATGGCGATTCCCCAAGCGACACTGGAAAGATAGAGAAATGCTATGATCCCTGCATTCTGCCTCACCCGCCCATGGTTCATCCGGCAGAGGAGAAGCACACCTACTCCCGCTCCAGCCAGCAGGCCAGTCATCATTGGTCCTGCACCAATGATCCCCTCCAGATAGAGCTGGGTGATCACTACGGATGCAGCACAGTTGGGAATCAGACCGATCAGCCCGGCAATGAGTTCTCCGGCAACGGGGATGTTAAGTACAAGATCCGAAAGACGGTCTTCACCAATTCCTTCGATCAATATATTCAGAACCACAGTGATTAAGAAAATAAATAATGTGATCTGCAGTGTATGCCGGACAGCAGAGGGGAAAATCCCCTCCTCGCACCGGCAATGCTCACTTTCGCACATGGTATGGATATTTTTGTACCGGATTTCTTTCCTGAGCAGCCGGTGGTACAGAAAATCCAGTACGAAACCACTGATGATCCCCAATAACATCTTGGCAGCAAGGACATTTATGATCGTTCCCACCGGCACTGCTTCTGATATAAAGATTGGAAGCATCTCATCCGATGTGGACAAAAAAACCGCCACCAGCGTTCCTGCGGTAATAAGCCCTCCTGCATAAAGATTTGAGGCAGCAGCCGAAAACCCACATTGGGGAAAAACCCCCAGTATGCCACCGAAAAAAGGTCCCATCTTCCCTGCCCGGCGGATCGCTGCCTGGGTCCTGCTCCCTGTCTTATGTTCAAGCCATTCCATGATGAGGTATGTCAAAAACAGAAATGGCAGAATTTTTAATGTGTCCAGCAACGCATCCGCCAAGCTGGCAAGTAATCGTTCTATCATAATAACAGCAACCTATTCTACCGATACAAAATAATAGTAGATCGGCTGCCCGCCATACTGGATATCCACTTCCAGTTCTGTATCGTATTCTTCGATAGCAACTGCGATCTTCTGTGCATCTTCCTCTGTACCCTCTTCTCCATAATAAATCGTCACAAGTTCCGAATCATCATCAATGAGTTTCCTGATAAGGTCAATGGTCGTATCCACAATATCTGTTCCCACCGTCTCTATCGTCTTGTCACTGAGTCCCATGATATCACCGGCTTTGATCTGCTTTCCGTCCAATGCCGTGTCACGGACAGCATAAGTAACCTGGCCGGACCTCACTGCTTTAATCGCCTCTGCCATAGCCTCCCGGTTCTCTTCTGGCGGCACATCTTCCACATAACCAAGCAGTGCTGCTATCCCCTGTGGAATATTTTTCGTCGGAACCACAATGATATTTTTATCCTCTGTGAGTTCTGCTGCCTGCTCTGCCGCAAGGATTATATTTGAATTGTTTGGCAGGACAAATATATTCTCGGCATTGATCCGGTCAATTGCCTGCAATATATCCTGTGTGCTTGGATTCATAGTCTGTCCGCCCTCGATGATAACATCCGTGCCAAGGTCAGTAAAGATCTGGCTCAATCCCTCTCCCACAGATACACTGATAAAAGCATTTTTCTTTTTCTCTGCTTTATTCTCAGAAGATGATCCTACGTTTTTTGTGGGATCTGCCACCATAGAAGTAGTACCTGTCTCTGCCGTCCGGTCTGCCGTCTCATAACGGATAGGTTCCAATACCGCTCCCCTCCGCTCTGCCTCTCTCTCTTCTTCATCCTGTCTCGCCGCTTCCCTTCGGTCTGCCGCGCGGATCACCCTTTCATTATGCTCTTCCCGCATATTATCTATCTTCATGCTTGTCAGAGATCCATATGTCAGCGCCTTTTGTATCGCCAGGCCTGGGTCATTTGTGTGCACATGGATCTTCACGATCTCCTCATCTGCCACACAGACAATGGAATCTCCAATGGACTCCAGGTATGATTTAAATTTCTTCTCCTCTTCATGGGAAAATTCTTTCTCCACCATAATAATAAATTCCGTACAGTAACCATATTTAATATCCGCTTCTGCCACAGCATCTGCACGCTGTTCCAAATCTCCCACTGCCACACGGGTTTTGTCTGGCTCTATCTCATAACGGATCTCCTTGCCAAGGATAGCATCATAGGCCCCTTCCATAATAGTGAGCAGCCCCTCACCGCCAGAGTCCACCACTCCGGCCTGTTTCAGTACCGGGAGCATCTCCGGTGTCTGATCCAGCACATCACGCATATGGAGAATCACTGTATTCATCAATTCCAGAAGATTATCTGTGCGCTCTGCCTGTTCCATCGCCTTCTCCGAGCCAGCCCTCGCCACAGTCAGGATCGTCCCCTCTTTCGGTTTCATCACTGCCTTATAAGCAGACTCCACTGCCCGCTCAAATGCCGCCGCCATTACAGCTACATCCACCTCTTCCACCTGCACGATCTCCTTAGTAAATCCCCGCAGGAGCTGTGAGAGGATAACACCAGAATTTCCCCTTGCCCCACGCAGCGACCCGCCAGAGATTGCCTTACAAAGCTGCTTCATATCCGGCTGTTCAATAGCTGCCGCCTCCCGTGCTGCCGACATGATCGTCATTGTCATATTGGTTCCTGTGTCGCCATCCGGCACAGGAAATACATTTAAATCATTTATCATCTCTTTTTTTGCATCCAGGGCATTGGCTCCCGCCAGAAAACATCTCTGGATTGCCACTGCATCTATCGTCTTTATAACCACTGTCCTATTCCTCCAAATATATAAATATGCATGTGGACCTGTATACTAATTTATGACTTTCACGCCTTCTACACACACAATGATCTTACCGACTTCCATTCCTGTATATTCTTCCACTTTATATTTTACATTGTCCACCAGATTCTCAGCCACTGCAAGAATGCTGACCTCATAGGCAACAATGATATGAAGTTCAATCCTAAGTTTTTCATCTTCCACCGACACATTGACGCCGCGGCGGAGATTTTCTCTTTTCAATAATTTAACGATGCCATCTTTCACATTCACCGATGCCATCCCCACAACCCCAAAACACTCTACAGCCGCAGAGCCGGCATACTTGGCAAGCACATCTTCATCTACAATGATCTTCCCCATATCTGTTTCCAACTGTCCTTTCATGGTAACCCTCCAATCCATATTCTTTTCTTATTATTCAACAGCATATATACATTTATTCTACACCATGACAATAAAAAAAGCAAACCGAATCATATTTTCGTCATAAAATAGATATAATTAAGTGATTTCCCTTGTTGGAAAATGGATCATAAACACAGTAGTCCGCCAAAACACACCGTCCACTGCGGGTTCAAATTGGCGCCGTTGAGCTAGGGGGGATTTTCTATGAAACGCCTGATTGGATTTATCTTATTCTGGATTGGCATCGGTATGGCTATCATGCTATTTATTCGCCACGGAATACTCGCCCTTGCCATCATAATCTGCTGCCTTGTCCTTGGGTATAACCTGTTTACCAGTTGCTGATGAGCTCCTTGAATCCTGCCTGCATCCATGCTATAATGGACTTTCAGCATGGTTTCTATATTAAGGTATCTTTGGAACTATACAGAGAAAGGCGGATGATAAAAATGGTAGATTACTCACAATTCGAGGCAAGTACAAAATCAGGGATCCATGCAGATCCCGGAAGGATACGAAAGAATGACGAAATTATCGGAAAGGTATTGAAGCAGCGGAAAAGCTCCAAGATATACTGTGTGTTATGTGTGCTGCTGGCTGCTGGTTCCTTCTTCATACACTGGATCATAACCGTAGTCTTTGGCCTGGCAGCACTGTTTTTTCTGTGGCGGGGTACCGGGAAGATATCTGATGATTATCTAAAAGAGGTTTATGAAGAAGGACTGCTGGTTCCGGGACTTATTGTGAAAACCCAGCCTCTTACCATAATGGCCATTGCAAACCTTGTTGCACAGGATGGGGCAAAGACCATCAACGGATGTTTTAACCTTGTGGTAAAAGAACTGGACGGTGCTGACAAAAAACTATATGAAAAAATCCCATGTTCCTGTTTCTTCTGTTATGAAGGTGGTTCTTACCATTCCTCATTTGAACCCCACCCTCTTTATTGGGGAACATCTGACAAGCAGGAGATCAACGCAGCGCTGATACAGGTTGAAGAAGATAATAAAGAAAATTCCCAGGATGAATGGGAAGTGCTGAAACAGACTGCAAAACAATTCCCCACCCTGGAAAATGAACAGATCATTTTATTGGATGAAAATTATATTCCCTTTGGTATAAAGAAGAACGGACAGAGTGATTATGATCCGCTGAATCCTGAAACTCCATAGAAGAAAAAAGAATCCTATTCATAACTGGATAAGGATTCTTTTTTATCTTATGGTCCATGTTTCTACTCTGATCTGTCTATGCTCTCTCAACTTTTCCAGAACGAAGGCATGAAGTACATACATACTGTTTCTTTGTACCACCGTTTACCTTTACTCTTACAGATTTCAGATTTGACTTCCAGATCTTATTACTCCTTCTGTGAGAGTGGCTGACAGCGTTACCAAAATGTACGCCTTTTCCACATACTGCACACTTAGCCATGAAAAGCACCTCCTTCTGAATACCTTTTTCTTCGCATGTCTCTCTATGGTCACAATTTATCTCACACACGACAACACGACTATTCTAGCAAAAAAAACCTCTTTTTGCAAGCATAATTTTTATTTTTAGTTAGATTTTTGCAAAAAACATCACGGGTTCTTATCTGCTTTCCCTTTCTCCTGTTCACCATTCTCCTTATCGCCCTTCTTGGAGAACTTGTCCACAAAACCAGGCACCATATCCAGAATCTTTGTAATGCCATCCTGATTCTTTACATTCACAAGCTTGGAATTCCCATCTTTAATGACCAGGACAGCGCTGGGCTGGATCTTTGCTCCCATACCGCCGCCGCCATTGTTCTTTGTCTCTGCGCCGCTCTCATTGGCGAACGCCCCGGCAGCCACACCGAAACTCACATCCACTAAGGGAAGTACAATGGTACCATCATCAAAACGCACCGCATCACCAACTACTGTCTTGGTCGTAATAAAAGAATCCATTCCATTAAATAAAGATTCTACTGTATTGCTAAAATTATTTTCTGCCATCATGCAGCCTCCTTCTTGAACTTCTGAATATTATTCCACAATTTTCTCAATTCTTTGTCCCTGTAAAGCCGGATACAGAGCCGGATGAAATACAAAACCTGTACCCGTCCCTTTATCATTCCGTCTGCCTGAAAGATCTTATCATTAAAATCTGGTGTAATTTCAATTCCCTCCTGATAGGCAAATGGCAAAAGACTGATGCCTCCGATCACAAGACCCGTAGAAGACGGATCCCCTGTTCCGATCACAAAACATCCCTTCACCTTCCGGGGTGCCAGATAACGCAATAGTCTGCGCAGTTCCTCACGGATTCTATGAAACGCATGTCTGTTTTCTGTATCTCTGACAAATTTTATTATACCCGATAGCATATCAAAAGAAAAGGACTTTTTTCTTTTCTCTTTTTTCTTACCAGATGATTTCTTTTTCTTCCTTTTCTGTGGTTTCTTTTTTCCGTCCTCCGCTGTTCTGGATCTGTGGTCTCCTTCTCTTGTCTCTCTCTCTGGTCCGGCATCCGGCGCCGCCCTTTTTTCCTCCTTCCCCTCTTCTTTCTTTTCTACATGATTCTTCTGCTGCTCCCTGGTACTGCCTCCGGCAAGACGGCAGACAGGAATTCCCAAAATGCGGAACCATACCTGATCCGAATCTGGTTTCTTAACCACAGACACCACATGGCACAACCATGACACACGGTACTGATAATGCAGTACATCCCGGTTGCTTCCCGACAGATAATAGCGGACAGGCACGCATATCACAAGAACCACAAGCAGGAGCGCCAAACCAAGCACTCCTCCCATCACGATCCCGATCCATTTTAATATTGCCAAAAAAACAGCCATCCCGTCACTTCCCCGTAAAATCACTCTTATCAAATCTGTTCCGGAACTGAAGTTCTCCGTCCTGCCCTGCTGTCTCCATCAATATCTGCTGCAGCAGCTCAAGGGCAGAATCATAGTTCTTTGCCAGTCCTACAATATAAAGGTCCAGATGAGCATATCTCCTGAAAAAGAGCTGTCTTGTCTCTATGATATCAAAAAGATTCTTCTCATTCGAAGGCAGCGCAATCGCATAATAACTTCTCCAGAATTTCGACAAACTTCTCCTCAGACTTCCGGCACACCGCTCGATATGATGTTTACAGCGTTCCGGATTCTCTCTGATCTTTTGATCCGTATACAGATTGTTATACCAGTGAATCATCTCTGCCTCCCAATTTAAGCAGTCACACCCCTCTGCAGACAGCGGGGCATACCAGCTACTCTATCTTTCCTCCTGCATCAGATCCCAGAGAATCATCATTACGACACATTTCTCTGCTTTATCCTGGCATCCCAAAAGATTCACCTGTATGTACTCCTGAACTTCTTCTGTTTTTTTGAACATCACCGGAAGTTTCTCAAGGATCAGTCCCATAACTGCCCGCTTTACCGGACGGGATACCTCACTGAATTTCTGAATCAGCTCCGCCATCAATTCCTCTGTGCGCTTCTGCACATATGCAGCATCTGCTTTCTCTTCCCTCACTGCCTGCTCCAGGTCTACAAAGAGGCTGTCGGACAGAAGATTCGCCACGATAACCAGATCATCATAAAAATCCATCAGTCCAAAATCCTGCAGTTCCCTTGAGTAAGAGCTTTTGATCTCCAATAAAGCAGCCTCCAGATAGCTTGTCTTCTCAAGAAGATCCTCAATCTGCCCTTCAAGGGGTTCCAACATCTCATCCCGGTACTCCTTCTCAGAAAGACAGCTCCAAACCATACGGCATTCTTTCACTAACCGGCTCTCCAGGGCACGGTAATTCTGCAGGATACAAATCGCATAGATACCATTTACCACCTTCTGCAGGCTATAATAAAAATCTGTGATGCTGCGGATCTGCTGTGCCCCCTCCTCCAATATCCCCAGCATTTCCTGATACATATCCTCATCCATAGCAGCATAGTCTGCCGTGGACAGCCGCTGCAGGATATCTTCAAAAAACGGATATTCCCCAACATATTTCGCTGGTTCATACACCATAGCAGCGGTTCGGACCATATAGATAAAATTCTCCAGGGCGCCCTTGTCGCCATCTTTATACAATGTCATTGCCTCACTGACTCTCTGGGAAAATTTATTCTTCGTCATATGAACGGGGATCTGCCCCATCACCAGATGTATCTTTTCATGAAGGACACTCTGGTCCCTGTCAGAAAAAAGCCAGGAAGATAACCTCTGCATATACTCCTTTTCATCAAAGACAGCAAGCTTCTTATTCAGTTCCTCCTCTGGCAGATATTTCAGTTCCATCCGGTTCAGCACATACTCATAGACCAGAAAACGGTCCGTATAACAGGTAAATACATCCATCTTATCTGTGATCTCCTGCCTCACCTCTCTCATCAGGGAGAGAATGGCATTTACCTGCCTGCTCCCGCTGCCAAGATCCCCCAATGCCGAAAAGATCTTCTGCAGGATCTCCCTCTCTCTTCCCGCCATCTCCTGTTTCTCTTCCATGATCTCCTGAACCATGGTAAAAGCTGAAAAAGTCAGTTCCAGTGCCGCATATTCTCCATAAGAAGAAAGTGCTGTATCTTTGTATCTCTCCAGATTTATCTTAAGATTTTTCCCTTTATGGATCTCCTGTATCAAATGTCTCATAACTTCCTCCAATTCATTTATGCACGCATTCACAAAATAACAGGTATAAAAACGGGTTCAAATTGACACCATTGAGCTATGACACCAGCTGCCATTTTGACATCCAGCGCAGTCCGTCTCTCACAAACGACTCCGTCACCGGCTCTCCTGACAATACCGGATAGAACAGCAAAAACAACAAAAAGGCAGCAGCCAGATAAATAATGATCCATTTATACCATTTCCTGTCCTGTTCAGCCAGCCGCACCATCACATATACAAGCATCATTGCCACAAAAGGCACACTTGGAAAATAGTGATAAGCGAAGGTACATCTTGGCACAGTCATCCATGGCACATACTGTACCAGATAAGCAAACACCAAAAACAATGCAGTTCGGTCCTTTTTTCCAATAATGCGGTATACCATATAGAAAAATGCCGGAATCCCAGCCCACCAGACAAGAGGATTGCCGAAAGCACTGATCCCCTCTTTCATGCCATTTGCCAGCGTCTGGCAATAGTAGTACATAGGACGGTAGATCACAGGCCACTGAAACCATGCGGACTGAAAAGGATGGGTAGAATCCAGTTTTGAATGATAGCCAAACATATCATCCTGATTCTTCAGCATCCTCTCCCACAATCCGGTATCTCGCCCATCCTCAAACGGAATATAGGATAAGAGATAGATCAGTCCGGCAATCAGGATAAAGAATACAATACAAAATATGATCGTCCTGTTCAATTTACCGTTAAATGACTCTATTATATGTGCATGGCTGATCCCATTTGTAGTTCCCTCTGGATTACTCTCCGCATACCGGTACTCCCTGTAACGGCGGAACATAATGGCAAAGAAGAAAATTGCCAGCCCAGCCGCCGCATAGACAGCCGTCCATTTCGAGGCACATCCAAGTCCCATGGCAATGGCACTCAGTCCAAGGGGGATAAATGTCTTCTTCAAAGGTGTGTCATAAAAACTCATCTGGCTGTACCAGTACATAAAGAAGAACATCGCAATGATAAAGAAAGTTCCATATACATCAATGGTAGCAATCCTTGTTTGGGTAAAATGCATGAAATCAAAGGCAAAGAGGAAAGTCAGTGCCCCCGCTGCCCAGGTCTTTGCCTGAAAAAGCCTTCTTCCGAACAGATACATAAAAGGCAGCATAAAAATTCCAAAAAGCGTCCCCACAATACGCCAGCCAAAAGGATTCATGCCAAACACCCGGACACCGAGGCTGATAAGGAACTTGCCCAGAGGCGGATGCGTCCACTCATAATTCCGAAGCCCTTCTGTCATTTCGTATGCCGTACGGGCATGATAGATCTCATCAAAATATGTTCCCTCCCGGAATGTAATGAGCTCTTTGTATTCATCCTGCTCATCAAAGAGTTCCGGATAATCCGATGCATTTACCGGCACCAGTATATTCCCATCGCCATCCTTGATGACCAGCTCCCTCAATGCAGATTCATTGTCCAGTGAGGTCAGCCGTACATACCGATAATCATAAAGAAGATTATAAGTGCTGTTATCAAATTCCTCCCCTTCCCTTTTTTCAATGCGCATTTCATTCCATGTAAACACATTTTCTGCTTTTGCTGTGCCCAGATCCGAATAAGATGCTCCATCCTGGGAAAAGGACAGGGTAAAGGAACGGTTCTCGTATGTGCCGAGGAATGTATGGATCATATCAACCTTCTTTGCCTCCCCCAGATCCAGCACGATCTCTGACCCGGCTCCCCCGGAATTCCACTCCGTCTCCGGTGCGCTTGCCTTTCCCAGATCATACAGGGCGAATGCAGAATATACCAACATGATGCTTCCCAGAACGATCCAGTCCCACTTTGTAAATCCCGGCATACTGCGGCTGGCAAGGACTGGCTCTGTCTTCACTTCTTTTCCTCTCCTCCCGCCAGTCCTCCGGTTCAGGATATAGCTGGCACTCCGGCCATTTTTTGGTTTCTTTGCTGTCCTCTCTGCCAATGGCTGAATCTCTGTTTTGGCAAAGGCAGCGAAATACATATAACCGTATATGCCAAGGGTGAGCAATGCCGTAAATCCTATAATACCACCCTGTGGTCCGGTGGATTCATAATCCATGTAGTAATAATATACATGAAAAACATTGATAAACTGCACAATGGCAAATCCAACATAAGTAAAAAACAGTTCCTTTGCCGGTTTCACAAGAAAAGCACATAGCGTCAGTGCCACAACCGGGAACAGATACCTCTCATGCATCCGGACAGAGAAAAGAAACATCGTACTCACAATAACGCTCATACTGATAAAATATTTGGATCTGTCTTCCTTCAGCCGGAAAAAGATCCAGCCGCTGAGTGCCACTGAGGCAAAGATCGCCAACGTACCCCACTGCCGATATTCCAGAAACAAAAATTTACCGGACTGGTCTGACCAGTTCAATCCAAAGAGCCCCCATATATTATAGGCATTTATCGTACAATATTCATATGATCCCAGCGTATCAATATACTGGCTGACCACCTTTCCCAGACCAAAGGGGAGTATTACCAGAAGCATCATGATAATGGCAGAAAGTCCCCCCGCAAGATCACGGATAACCTTCTTTTTGTCAAATTTACCCCGGAATACCTGTTCGATCACAGTCCAGATGAGAATTGGTGTAAAGATCAGTGTCTGCGGCTTTATCAGCACACCAATGGCAAATGTGAAATAAGCAGGAATCCGTTTCTCCTCCATACACAGATAACAAGTGAGAAGGACAAACAGGGTAAACACACCATCTGTCTGCCCCCACACCGAAGAGTCCAGTATAACGATGGGGTTCAATATATAGGTAAATGCCAGCAGCAGGGAAGAGGCCTCCGAAAACTTCCTCTTTGCCAGAATATAGATAAGATATCCCGCTGCCAGGTCAGAAAGTACAGGGAATAATTTGATCAGGACCCGCCCCATATCTGTCATAGTGCCAATGGAAAAAAGCCTGCGGACTGCTGCCACGGCCCACAAGACCAGCATGTAGCCTGGTGGATAATCAGTAAAGGAATCTAAATGGTAAAATTCACTGATCCCATTATCAAACACAAGGTCAGACCAGGCATAAAAGCAGTTCATGTCTGTGCCATGTCCCTTATACAAGGAAGCAAAAACCAGCTTAATGAGAAGAGCAAATGCCAGCAGCAGGAAAATATTCGACCATTCCCTCTTCTTCTCCTTATAATAGGTGCGTATTCCTGCCACTTCATAATGAAGTTTGAAACAGTACAGCAGTACAAAAACTGCCAGAGTGATCAATGAAATTATCATTAAACGCTGTATACTCTCCATCTTTCCTCTTCCATTCCCTTTCTATCGTTTTGCCTGTCAGTGGTGAACATGCTCATGGGTAAAGAGATGGTCTGAACAATACTCATAATTCCCATCACATTTTGAGCAATAACGGAATTCCAACCCCGGTGCATCTCTCTCTGTCCTCCCACAGACCGCACATTTGTGGATGGTTCCATCCGATGCCGCCTCATGCACTTTCCTTTTGTATTGGACTTTCCGCTTTTTTTGACGGTAAGCACCCTGCACACCAGGTTTTCCTCTTCCGAATATCAGGAACAATGCCACATTGAGAAGCGCCCCAACAATCATTACTACACCAAAATAATTTCCGGCGATGATCCCCTGAACCACGGTATATCCATCCAGAAGCAGCCACACTGCAGCAAGCCATTTCGCTTTCACAGGCACTACAAAATATACAAGGAACTGGGCATTGGGGAAGATCAGGGCATAGGCAAGGAAAAGGGAAGAATTCAGATGTTCCAGCGTCGCACTCATTTCCAGATACACACTCAGCATTCTCGGCGGGATCCCTCCCACGCCAAGCATGATAAAATAGGCTGCAAACGTAACAAGAATAATAAATAATATCCCAGCGAAATAAAAAAGCGTGAAACGGAATGTTCCCCAAATCCGCTCCAGTGACATGCCAATACTGTAATACACATACATCCAGATGGCAAACATCAAAAGCGCTGCAAAATAGGAACCACCTGTGGCAACAGACGGATACAGCACAAAAGTAAATAAACGCCAGACCTGCCCATGCAGTATGGCATAGATATCCAACCCAAGATAATTATAATAAAAAGAAGGCGAGACAACACTTATTATAAATCCAGCTATATTTACAGCAATCACATAACGCATAAGATCCGGGATACCAAATCCCGGAAACTTTCTTTCCAGTCGGTCGATAAAATTCATATATCCTCCTATAAATCAAAAAATTAGCCTGTTTTCTGTGCGGTGCCATTATGATGAGATTCTCAGAAAAGATCTTTCTTTCGGAAAAAGAACGCCACCACCAGCGATACCACCAGTGTCAGTATGATAATGGTATAAAATCCATATGGGGCATGTCCCAGTGGAATATTGTCAAAGTTCATCCCAAAAAAGCTGGCGATCATCGTCGGTATGGAAAGTACGATGGTGACCGTGGCAAGAAACTTCATCACGATATTCAGGTTATTGGAGATAACAGAGGCAAAGGCATCCATCGTGCCGCTTAGAATCCCACTGTATATATTCGCCATCTCTATGGCCTGCTTATTCTCTATAATGACATCCTCCAGAAGATCTTCATCCTCCGGATATTTCCTCACTTTCTCTGTCCTCAGAAGTTTTTCCAAAACAACTTCATTAGAGCGAAGAGAAGTCGTAAAATAAACCAGGCTCTTCTCCAGCTCCAGAAGTTCAATCAGCTCACTGTTCTTCTGTGATATATGAAGCTTTTCCTCAATCTGTTCACTCTTACGGTCAATAATCCTCAGATAACGCAGGTAAGAAGTGGCATTCCGATACAGGATCTGAAATACAAACCGCGTCTTCTTAAATGTATAAAATTCCCTCACACGCTTATTCTCAAATGCCTTCAGTACAGGTGATTCTTCCAGGCAGACCGTAACGATCTGTTCTTTCGTCATAAAAATGCCAAGAGGGATCGTGACATACCGGTCTTTCTCATCCAGGGAAGGGATGTCCACCAAGATCATATTGTAATGATCCTCAATCTCTACACGGGAACGCTCTTCATCATCCAAAGGGGCACGCAGATCGTCAATGTCGATCCCCGTCTCTTCCTGCAGCCTTGCCAGTTCTTCACTTGTTGGTCTGGTGACAGATACCCAGCATCCCTCTTCTATCTTATCCATAGATACTAATTCTTCTTCTATCGTTTTGTATACCGAAATCATACCATATACTCCTTCCTGTATCCAACCGGAGAGCTTTCTGCATGGCGGTATGGAGCAGAATGCCGCCATGCACGCTCAATCCCCTTTATTATAATGGTTTGTATAGCCTTTGTCAAACCTTCTTTGGCAGCTCATAGATCACATCCGCAGCAATGGTGATCTGGTTTGGATCATTGATCGCAAAGAACATTTCCGGCGTCATCCCGCTTTCCCTCAGAATCGCACCAAAACTCTTCGTTCCATCCGATACATGTGAATCTGTATCCTTCTCCTCTTCCACCTGTTCCATCATCTCTGGAATATCCCTTCTCTCTTCTGTTTCCCTGCCCTGCATCTCTTCCCTATGTTCTCTCTCTTCCTCCAGTCGCTCTCTTTCGTCTTCCAATCTTTCCCTTGCCTCTTCCAGCCGTTCCCTCTCTTCCTCCAGCCGCTCTTCTCTTTCCTCTCTGTCATCGGAATCCTCTTCCGGCATCCTCATTCCATCCCGCGGCTGGATTTCCTGCGGTCTCTGCGGCCTTCCTGGTCTTCCCATAGGAGGCCTCATCATTCCCCCGAACGGTCTTGCCACAGGAATGCAGATTTCCTGTCCTACCTGCAGATTGTATACATCAACATATGGATTTGCACGGAGAAGAAGCGCCAGGGGAACCCGGTATGCCCTGCTGAGCTGATACAGATTTTCTCCCTCTTTTATCACATGTACCATGCCATTACAAAATCTTCGATTCATAGATACCTTCCTTCACCAGTTTCCTTTTTAACAGGTTCTTTTCCTTACTATCTTATTCACTATGACACAAAAGGTTCACAGTTACTTTTCATTCCCCCGTTTGGGCAATCGTATCACAATCCGGGATTTTTATATAGAGGCGGATCTTGTATTGTTTCCTGCCCTTATATCACGCCCCGAAAAATATTGTTTCCTTCCGTTGTAAATACGCTGCCTGAGCATTGTCTGAGATGTCTGCTGGCGTTTCCTGCCTTCTGCAGCACGTTTGCACTAGAAGCCGCCACGCAGCGGTACTAATGCACCACCAACACTAGACCTGCTCATACTGCGGGCAGATGCAGGGCATCTCCTTTCCATGGACCAGCACCTTTGGTGCTGCCCGCAGAGAAAAGAAACAAAAGGTGGTGCATAAGGACTGACGGGCGGCTATGCTGCAAAAAGGCAGGAAACGCCAGCAGACAGCGAGTTTTGCGAAAGGCAGCGTAATGCTTTTGCAACGGAAGGAAACAAGTAATTTTTCGATGGGTGTGATATGCCGGACAGGAAACAATACAAGCTTCGCCGCATTTACCTGGATTGTGATACGATTGCCCCAATCAGGCAAGGAGTGAAAAGTAACCCTTTACAGGTTTGGAAACGAATCCCTGTCCGATTTTGTTGCAAAAGCATTTTTTTTGTCGTATAATGTCATGAGACTGATCTTCCGATTCTACAAATTTTAATATGTAATATTTATATTATGTAGATACAGAACAGAGAACAAGGAGGTAAATATGAACAGAGTAGGTATCGATATTGGTTCCACCACAGTAAAGATCGCAATCCTGAACCATGAGAACCAGATAATATTTTCGGCTTACGAAAGACATTTTGCCAATATTCAGGAAACATTACGAAAAATTGTAAAAAATGCATATGAAGAACTGGGAGACTGTGAAATCGCTCCCATGATCACCGGCTCTGGCGGGCTCGCTATCTCAAAATACCTTGACATTCCATTTGTCCAAGAAGTCGTCAGTGTCGCAACCTCATTGAAAAACTATGCTCCGCATACCGATGTTGCCATAGAACTGGGCGGCGAGGATGCGAAGATCATATACTTTACGGATGGGATTGAACAGCGCATGAACGGAATCTGTGCTGGTGGTACAGGTTCCTTTATCGACCAGATGGCAACCCTCCTCAAGACAGATGCTGCCGGGCTCAACGAATATGCCAGGGATTATCAGGCGATCTATCCCATTGCGGCGCGCTGTGGGGTATTTGCCAAGACAGATATCCAGCCTCTGATCAACGAAGGTGCCTCTAAGCCAGATCTTGCGGCATCCATCTTTCAGGCTGTAGTCAACCAGACCATCAGTGGTCTTGCCTGCGGTAAGCCGATACGCGGTAATGTAGCATTCTTAGGCGGTCCTCTTCACTTCCTGACGGAACTGAAAGAGGCATTTATCCGCACCCTCAAACTGGAGGGGGATGCCATCATCGCACCAGAGAATTCCCACCTGTTTGCCGCCAGCGGCGCCGCCATGAATTCTGCCTTTGACCCCGCCCGGACAGAGGAAGAAAACCGCCAGACAGAAGGTTTCACAAGTCTTAAAGCCCTTCTTGATAAATTGTCCAGTGAGATAAAAATGGAATTTGAGGTGACGAGAATGGAACCTCTTTTCAAAGATCAGGAAGAATACCATTCCTTTCTCGATGCACACAATAAACATGCGGTAAAGAAAGGAGATCTGGCCTCTTATGAGGGAAATGTATTCCTCGGCATTGACGCTGGTTCCACTACGACCAAAGTAGCACTGGTCGGTGAGGATGGTTCCCTTCTGTATTCTTTTTATGACAATAACAACGGCAGTCCGTTGAAGACAACAATAAAGGCAGTGAAGGAAATCTATCAACTGCTGCCAGACAGCGCCTCCATCGTCCGCTCCTGCTCTACCGGATATGGGGAAGCCTTGATCCAGTCTGCCCTGATGTTAGATGAGGGAGAAGTAGAGACCGTTTCCCATTACTATGCCGCTTCTTTCTTTGAACCGGAAGTAGACTGTATCCTGGATATCGGCGGTCAGGATATGAAATGCATCAAAATAAAAAGTAATTCTGTTGACAGCGTCCAGCTCAATGAGGCATGCTCCTCTGGCTGTGGCTCTTTCATCGAGACCTTTGCCCGTTCCCTGAACTACGAGGTAAAGGATTTTGCAAAAATGGCTTTATTTGCAGAGAATCCTATTGATCTTGGCTCCCGCTGTACCGTATTCATGAATTCCAAAGTGAAGCAGGCACAGAAAGAAGGCGCCACGGTGGCTGACATTTCTGCCGGTCTGGCGATCTCTGTCATCAAAAATGCCCTTCTTAAAGTAATCAAGCTGACCGATCCAAAAGATCTTGGCAAAAATGTAGTGGTACAAGGAGGTACCTTCTACAATGATGCTGTGCTCCGAAGCTTCGAACGGGTATCCGGATGTAAAGCTGTACGCCCGGATATCGCAGGGATCATGGGGGCTTTTGGCGCTGCGCTTATCGCCAGGGAGCACTACGAAGAGGGAATGGAGACAACCATGCTCTCCCTGGAAGATATCATAAATCTGAAATTTGAGAGTTCCATGGCACGTTGTAAGGGCTGTACGAACCACTGTCTCCTGACCATCAACCGCTTTACCGGAGGACGCCAATTTATCTCCGGCAACCGCTGTGAACGTGGACTCGGCAAAGAAAAGACCAATAAAGAGATTCCAAATCTGTATGAATACAAGAACAAACGTCTCTTTGACTACTATAAACCGCTGGCGCCAGATCAGGCATTCCGTGGAAAAGTGGGCATTCCGAGAGTACTGAATATGTATGAAAATTACCCATACTGGTTTACATTTTTTACCGAACTCGGTTATGAGGTCGTACTCTCCCCCACCTCTACCCATAAGATCTATTCCCTTGGCATTGAATCCATTCCAAGTGAATCTGAATGCTATCCGGCAAAACTGGCACATGGGCATATCATGTGGCTTCTGAAACATGATGTGAATTATATTTTCTACCCATGTGTCCCCTATGAGAGAAAAGAATTTGATGGTGCCGGCAATCACTATAACTGCCCCATCGTAACTTCTTACGGTGAAAATATCAAAAATAACGTGGAAGAACTTTCTGACAGTTCCATCACTTACCAGAATCCTTTTGTCTCCTTTGAGAGTGACAAGATCCTGGCAGATGAACTTGTAAAATATATTGGTAAGGAAAATGGCATTCCGGCGACAGAGATCCGTAACGCCGCCCATAAAGCCTATGCCGAACTGGAAAAAACCCGTGAAGATGTCCGCCGCAAAGGTGAAGAAGTTCTTCAGTGGATGAAAGAACATGGCAAACGTGGAATCGTCCTTGCCGGAAGGCCATACCATATTGATCCGGAGATCAACCATGGTATTCCGGAACTGATCACTTCCTATGATATTGCGGTTCTCTCAGAAGACAGCATCTCACACCTGAGTCCTGTGGACCGCCCTACCATCGCAATGGACCAGTGGATGTACCATTCCCGTCTCTATGCCGCAGCAAGTTATGTACGCACACAGGAAAATCTGGAAATGATCCAGTTAAATTCCTTTGGCTGCGGTTTGGATGCTGTAACGACAGACCAGGTTAATGATATTCTGACAGAATCAGGTAAGATCTGTACAGTCCTGAAGATTGATGAAGTAAACAACCTGGGGGCAGCACGCATCCGTATCCGCTCCCTGATCTCTGCTGTGAAAGACCGCGCCCGCAAGGGAATCAAACCCCATGTGGCTGATTCTGCCCATCACCGGGTAGTATTTACAGAAGAGATGCGTAAAAATTATACGATCCTCACGCCTCAGATGTCACCGATCCACTTTGACATGCTGATTCCTGCCCTGGCTGCCTGTGGCTATAATATGGTCCAACTGCCAAGTGGTGTAGGAGAACTGGATTACGGACTGAAATATGTCAACAATGACGCCTGCTATCCATCTCTTCTTGTGGTAGGCCAGTTTATGAAAGCCCTGTTGTCTGGAGAATATGACCTTGACCGCACAGCAGTGATCATTACTCAGACTGGCGGCGGATGCCGTGCCACCAACTATATCGGATTTATCCGCCGGGCATTGAAAAAGGCAGGAATGGAACAGGTACCTGTCATTTCCCTGAGTGCCGGAATAGAATCCAATCCGGGATTCAAGATCAATTACCGCCTGTTGAAGGGTGCCATTCACGCCCTGATCTACGGGGATCTCTTTATGCGTGTTGTATATCGTACCCGCCCATATGAGAAAGTTCCCGGTTCCGTCAATGCCCTTCATGAAAAATGGAAAAAAATCTGTATCGAGGCAGTGAAGAACCCCAGACAATCTGAATTCAAAAGAAACATTTCAGAGATTGTCAGAGATTTTGATACGATAGAACTGGATGAGACCATTCAGAAGCCTCGTGTCGGCATCGTCGGCGAGATCCTTGTGAAATTTCTTCCTGCTGCTAACAACTATGTGGTGGAACTTCTGGAATCAGAAGGCGCAGAAGCAGTCTGTCCGGATATGTTGGATTTCTTTATGTATAGTGCTTTTGACAGTGTATTTAAGGCAGATCATCTTGGATTCAGCAAGACAGGCAAAACACTGAGCAAATCTGCCATCTGGCTTCTTGAAAATTTCCGTAAGCCTTTGTGTAAGGCACTGAAAGCCAGCAAAAGATTTGATGCCCCACCCACGATCTACGAGCTGGCAGAATATGCGAAACCATTTGTATCTGCGGGAAATCAGACTGGCGAGGGCTGGTTTCTGACAGGAGAAATGATTGAACTGATCCATAATGATGTGCCAAACATCGTCTGTACACAGCCATTTGGCTGTCTGCCAAACCACGTCGTCGGCAAGGGAGTGATAAAACAGATCAGAAAAGCATTTCCAGGCGCCAATATTGTTGCTGTCGATTATGATCCCGGTGCCAGCGAAGTAAACCAGTTAAACCGTATCAAACTGATGCTGGCAACTGCCGCTGAAAATATGAAAATGTCTGACTGAAATTTGGCATTCCCCGAAAAAATATCGCAGACAGTCTTCTGTCAGCATTATGAAAGACATAAAAAAGGGCTGGCTGAGAACCGCAGCCCTCTAAGAATCGCAAAGCGAATAAATTCGCTATAGCGATTCTTGCTCCGCACAAAGCGAACTTTCCTATAAAATAAAAACACCACTCAATCAATAACAAGATTAAGTGGTGTTTTTTATATTATAATTCTAGCTCAGGTTTATTCACTTTTCTTTTTCCTGTAGATCAATACTATGACAATTGCCAAAACGGATGCTCCCATAATGATAAGCGGAAGTACCAGATTGGTATCATCACCTGTCTTTGGTGCCCCTGGTGCCAAAGGAACCTCCCCATCTTCAATCGTTGTGATCTTAGTTTTTGGCGGTACTGCTTTCGCTCTTGGCACATCCGGATCTTCCAGAGAAGTCGTTGGTGTATCATTATCATCAATCTTAGTCTTATTCACTGGTGTTGCTGCTGGTGATGTCTCTGATGTTACTTCATCACCATTCCCTGGGTCCGTCGGTGCAGATGTAGGATCTCCCCCACCATTTGGATCTGTCGGAGTCTCTGTTGGTGGAAACTCATCTGGATTTTCTGTGTACTCTGCAGATGGTGTTTCCCCTGGTAATGATACGACTGGGGTCTCTGTTGGTTCAGTCCCAGATGTTTCTGTCGGTAACGGTTCCTCTGTCTCCGCTGGATCTGGCGTCGCTGTTGCCTTTGGTGTTGCTGTTGGCGCTGGTTTCTGCGGTTCTTCCGTTCTCTCAGATTTTGGTGTCTCTGTCGGTTTTGGCGCCTCCGTTGGCTTTGGTGTCGCCGTTGGTTTCGGCGTCGCTGTTACCTTTGGTGTTGCTGTCGGTTTCGGCGTCGCTGTTGCTTTCGGTGTTGCCGTTGGCTTTGGTGTCGAGACAGGTTTCGGTGTTGCTGTTGGCGCCGGTTTCTGCGGTTCTTCCGTTCTCTCAAATTTCGGTGTCTCTGTTGGTTTTGGTGTCTCTGTAACTGCCGGTGTTCCCGTCAGTTTTGGTGTTGCTGTTGGCACTGATTCCTGCGGATTCTCAGTCGTCTCCAATTTTGGTGTCTCTGTTGGCTTTGGTGCAGGTGTCTTTGTCGGCCGAGGCTTCTTTGTTACCATTGGATCTGGTGTCTTTGTTGGCAGCGGTTCCTTAGATGGTTTTGGCGTTTTTTTCACTTCCGGCTTCGGTGTTGCCTTTACATCCGGTACCTTGCGGTAAATCATGTGCCACTCACCAGAATTCGAAACAACGGTATCACACACCAGCCAGCCCTCACCCGTCGTATTGACATTGACAAATGCCAGCGGGGCGATCACCGTTGCTGCCAGATTATCTGATTCTATCGACAAATTATTCAGATTCGGCATATTCCAGATAACATTCTGTGCTATCTTATCTTTTGTCTTCTTTCCATCTGTGACAGTAACGGTATATCTTGGAAGAGTAAATTTCTTATTGTCCTGTTGGATATTCAATACGATCGTCTGCTCTTCCCTTAATTTAATCTTCAGTCCTCCCGGCTGAATCCTTCCGGAAGACATATCTTCTGCAAACTGGTCTGCATCTACATAGACTGTCTTCTCTTCTTTTTTCGAGATATCGATCACGTAGTTATTCATATCAGTAGCTTTGGGCGATTCAAAATTGTTCTTCTCAATAAGGGATTTGGAATACTTCCTGACTTTTGCCAGAAAATCCTCTGCCTCTTTCTTAACGCTGGCATCTACATACACTCTCCCGCCAGCATCATGTACTTTTACATCTTCTGCTTTTCCGGCTTCTCCATTTGAACGGATCACTTCTCCTATACGTATCTCCCCGGCCGCATTCGCCTTGCTGTCAGACACAGTATTGCCGATATATTGTCCGTTTCCTGAATACTTTCCTGCCACAAAATTCGTCTCCATATCAGCAGTCTGATTCAGATAGTTACATATAATGCCATATTCTATGTAATCCCCCAGAAATGGCTCATTCCCCTCACCCGATGCAAATGAAATCCCACCTATGATCGCAAATACGATTCCTACTGCTGCAACACAGGCGGCTGCTTTCGCAACAAACCCCTTACGCAACCTTCTCATAAATTGCCTCCTATTCAAAACAGAACATCGGTTACTATGATAACTCTTACCTTCAAGTTTAACACATTCATTTTTATTTGTATAGTATTAGTTTATTAAATCCGAAAAGAAATTTTCCATTTTTCCTGTAATTTATGTTATACTATATTTATTGCCTGCCTTATAACTGGACAAACATATCTAAAAAAACAAAAAGGATTGATGATCATTATGAATACCAAAAATAAACCACATAAAGCAGCCCTGTGCTTCAACTTGTTTCTCTATCTGGCCATGGGAGGGCTGAGCGGCTTTCTGGCAGTCAGGCATATCAAAACTTCTGTCAGAGGCAGTACATCCCTGGGGGAATATATGCTGATCCCATGTTTGGTGATCCTTTTTTTCTATATCACATTTATTTTACAACTGATCATTCATGAAGCCGGCCATCTCCTGTTCGGCCTGTTGACAGGATACCATTTTTTATCTTTCCGGATCGGCAGCCTGATGTGGATACGGAAAGATGGGAGAATCCATTTACGGAAAATGTCACTTGCCGGAACAGGCGGCCAGTGCCTGATGTGCCCGCCTGGGACTTTAGGCAGAACAGAAAAGATCCCCTACGTCCTGTATAATCTTGGCGGTTCCATTCTGAATGCCGTGTCAGCACTGATTTTTCTCGGATTGTATTTTCTAAGTGACAGGATACCCTATCTGCCCGCTTTTTTCCTGTTAATGGGTATCACAGGGATCGGTCTCGCCCTTATGAATGGGATTCCCATGCGGGGTACTGTGAATAATGACGGCCACAATGCCCTGTCCCTTGGCAGATCTCCTGCTGCCCTCCATTCTTACTGGCTTCAGATGAAGATCAATGAGCAGATGTCAAAGGGCATCCGCCTGAAAGATATGCCAGAAGAATGGTTCCGGTTTCCCAGTGAGGAAGAAATGCAGAACAGTATGGCTGCCACTATCGCTGTGTTTTGTACAAACCGTCTGATGGATGAGCACAGGTTTAAAGAAGCAGCCAACTTAATAGACCAGCTCCTGTCAATGGATACCGCTATCATTTCCATCCACCGCCGCTTACTAATCTGTGACAGGCTATACTGCGAACTGATCGGTGATAATAAAGGAACCATGATCTATAAATTTCTGACGGCAGAACAGGTCAGGTTCATGAAACAAATGCGAAATTTCCCTGCTGTGATCCGCACTGGTTATGCCTGTACCCTGTTGTATGAGAAAGATGCCAAAAAGGCGGAATGGTACAAAAATCAATTTGAATCCAAGTGTGCCCTAACGAATCCTTATGAAAGCGATATTGCCAGCGAATGGGAACTAATGAAAACCGCATTTGATGTGTTTCAGGACAAAAGGGATACATCAGAAAACCATAACCAGGAGGTCAGTGAATAAATGAAACATTTAGAACTTGGTTTTATTGGCTTTGGCCTCATTGGAGGCTCCATTGCCCGGTCTGTCAAAAAAAAACATCTGGATCTTTCTATAAAGGTATATACGAGAAGACACAATCCCCATCTCGAAAAAGGGGTGGAAGAAGGAATCATTGATGAACTGCTCTATTCCATTGATGAACATTTTTCTTCCTGTGACATTATCTTTCTCTGTGCACCAGTTCTGAAAAATATTGACTTTCTGTCAATACTGAAACCACTGGTGAACCCTTCCTGTATCATTACTGATGTGGGAAGCGTCAAAGGAAATATATGCAGGGCTGCCTCAGAACTGGGGCTGGGACGGCAATTTATCGGCGGCCATCCTATGGCAGGATCAGAAAAGACTGGATATGAGAACTCCACGGATATCCTCCTGGAAAATGCCTATTATCTCCTTACACCAGGTCAGGAGAATCGTCCAGAAGACCTCCAGACCATGCGTGACCTTGTCTTGGCTACTGGCGCAAACTGTATTGTCCTTCCACCAGAAGAGCATGACAGGATCACAGCAGCCATCAGCCATGTTCCGCATATCATCGCTGTCACACTGGTCAATATGGTGCGCCGCAACGACAACGAAGAACAAAATATGAAAGCCTTTGCCGCTGGCGGATTCAAGGATATCACCCGGATCGCCTCCTCTTCTCCTGAAATGTGGCAGGACATCTGCGTCACGAATGGTGAGAGCATCAATGATTTTCTCCAATATTTTGAACAGCAGTTAGAGCAGTTCCGCCACATGATCGAGAAAGGAGACCGTCCTGCCATTCATAATGAATTCCGCATTGCCGGGGATTACCGGAATTCCATCCCCACCAGAAAGAGCAGTATTATCGCCCGTTCCTATGACCTCTTTGTGAACATTGATGACCGTACCGGAGCCATTGCCACTATTGCCACTATCTTGTCTGTCAATGGTATCAGTATTAAAAATATCGGTATCATCCACAACAGGGAATATGCAGATGGCATAATGAAGCTGGAATTATATAAAGAAGAAGACGCCCTTGCTGCAAGACGTCTCCTCGAACAGAACCGATACGATATTGCAGACAGGGAATAATGCCGCATCAGCACAAATTATTGAGCGGCCGCCCCAATCAGAGAGGCATAAACGGTTCCTTTCCTTTATGAGAAACCATGAAAATACGTGATCGCCTGCTTATGGTTGGTGATCACGGTTTCTTTATGCATTCCACCATTTTCACCATCCAGTGTATAGGCAACCTCTTCCTCTGCCTTGATGACCACCTGCCTGCCACGTATCATATGCACCTGTGGATTCTCTGCCCCAGTCAGCAGAAAGCTCATAACCTGATTCAGCTCCATGGGATTCTCTGGTTTCCTCACAAATATCCCATCAAAATATCCGTCGTCCAGATAGATCTTCTTCTTGCGGTAGAGATTAAATCCCCCCACTGACTTGGCATTCGTCACCATGCCAAGCACACAATCCTCCTCCCAGCAGTCATCTTCCGCCTCCACCCTGACATGAACTGCCTTGATGGTGCTGAGTTTCGTCACGCCCTCCAGCAGATAGGCAGTCTTACCCAGCAGGTTCTTTGTAGCCTGCGGCGTCTCATAAGAAACGGAAGTAAAGGCGCCAAAAGCAGCAACATAAGTGAAGTAATTCCCATTCATCTCCCCCACATCATAGGCATGGCAGTTGTTTCCTGCCACGATATCAGCCGCTTTCAGAATTCTCTTCGGAAGTTTGATTCCGGTGGCAAAATCATTCACGGTCCCTGTAGGGATATACCCACATTTCGGACGCTGCGCGGGCGGCAGTTCCATCAGCCCATAAGTCACCTCATGAAGGGTTCCGTCCCCGCCAGAGCAGATCACCCGGTCATAATCCTCCCCTTTCTTCCTGACGATCTCTGTCGCCTCATGCTGCTTCATAGTGGCATAAACAGTCACTTCAAAGCCTGCCCTCATAAAAATTTCCATCACATCTGAGAGCTTATTTTTCATCGCTCCCTTCCCCGCATGGGGATTATAGATAAATAAAACTTTTTCCATGAGTTCCTCCACAGTTCCTAAGGAACTGTTAAGAAATAACTTTTAAATAATGCGCAGGATTTTTCTTCGAGAGTGATGTTCAAAAATCAGGCGCATAGCGGGCTATGTAACTGATTTTTGAATAATGCTGTCGAAGAAAAAGACAAGCAATATTAAAAGTTATTTTTGAACAGTTCCTAATCATCCAGAATCAGCATCGCATCCCCCATGTGGCGGTTTCGTCACGAAATTCCACTTTTGTAATTTACATTTCGAT
>CANRWA010000030.1 GCA_947643415.1 uncultured Clostridia bacterium
AAAAATGAGAAAAAGCGAGTTAACAAGAGGAAAACAAAGATTATTATGGGAGGATTACCTATGTACCAACATCACAGAGAATCATTAGAAAATCTAAAAAACTACTTTGCAGGCAGGGAGGAAGTAATCGCTGTGATCTTCGGTGGCTCTGTGGCAAAGGGCTGTGAGCGTCCGGATTCGGATCTGGATGCTATGGTAGTTGTAACAGAGGAAGAATACGAGATACGGCAGAGGGAGAACCGGACTGCTGAGACCATAGAGGGGTACTGTACCTATGAGGGCGGTTACTTTGATATCAAGTACATGACAAAACAGTTTCTGGCAGAGGCAGCAGAGCGGGGAAGTGAACCGGCAAGAAATGCCTTTGTTAAGTCTGTGGTACTATTTACAAAAGATCCTGAGATTCCGGATCTTGTATCCCGGATCCCTGTTTTCCGGAAAGGGGAAAAAGAGGAAAAGATGCTGTCCTTTTATGCGGATTTCTGGCTGAACTACTACTATTTTCTAAAAAGCTGTCCCATCAGCGGATATATGAAGCTTCATGCGGTGAATGAGGTGATCTATAGTATATACCGGATGATCCTGCAGGAACATGAGATTCTTTTTCCCAGCAATCGGAGATTGGAAGAGTTTGTGGAAAATATATCAGAGAAAACAGCACATCTGGCCATATTGGGCAGAGCCTGTGCAGAATCACAGGAGATGGAGGCGCTGGATGAATTTGTCTCCTGTTTTCTGGAACTGACGACATATGAAGCGCCGACAGATATTGGCAGCATATTATCCAGGTATACCACGGATTTTGAGCAGTGGTGGAGAGTACCAAGGCCAAATATCAATGAATGGTAATTGTGAACAGAATGGAGGGAGTTCTATGGCGGAGAGTATTCTGGTGGTGGATGATGAGAAAGAGATTGCTGATCTGATTGAGCTGTATCTTGAGAATGATGGTTATACCATATACAAATATTACAATGGCACAGATGCCCTGAAGTGTATTGAAGAAGTTTCTCTGGATCTGGCGATCCTGGATATCATGCTGCCGGATATAGATGGGTTCCATATCTGCCAGAAGATCCGAGAGAAATTCTATTTTCCCATTATCATGCTCACGGCTAAGGTTGAAGATATGGACAAGATCATGGGGCTGACCATTGGGGCAGATGATTACATTACGAAGCCGTTTAATCCCTTGGAGGTGACAGCCAGGGTCAGAACGCAGCTTCGGCGCTATATGCGGTACAATAATTCGGCGCCAAGGCGGGAAGAGGAGGTTCATGAATATGATATTCGGGGGCTTGTGATCAACAAAGAAGAACATAAGTGTTCCCTGTTTGGAAAGGAATTGTCACTGACACCTACGGAGTTCTCGGTACTCTGGTATCTGTGTGAGCATCAGGGAGTGGTGGTTCCCTCGGAGGAGCTGTTTGAGTCAGTGTGGGGTGAGAAATACCTGAATAATAATAACAATACTGTTATGGCTCATATCGGCAGGCTCAGGGAGAAAATGGAAGAGCCGGCGAAGAATCCAAAATTCATCAAAACTGTATGGGGAGTGGGGTATACCATTGAAAGATAATAAGACAAAACGGAGTTATTCTCAGATTTCACGGCGTATCTTTACCCGGTATCTGATTTCACTGCTGATCCTCATCCTTGTGCCGACAGGGGGATTTTTTCTTGCATGGTGCATCTGTTCGTCCTTTGTCTGGCATGAGAATGATTTCCTTTACCGACTTCTTAAGGTTTTGCAGGGGTTGTCGCCATATATTATTATGCTAATTATAATCGTAGGATTTTTTGTCATTACGGTTATGACCATAAGAAGGCCGCTTCGTTATCTCGATGATGTGATCGATGCGGCAAAAGGGCTGTCAAGACCGACAGAAGATCCTATTATACTGCCGAAAGAAATGTTCGATGTGGAAAATGAGATCAATCTGGCGAGGGAGCAGGCATTAAACAATATCCGGCTTTTAAGAGAGACTGAACAGCGAAAGAACGACCTGATCATGTATCTTGCCCATGACCTAAAGACGCCACTGGCTTCGGTTATAGGCTATCTGGATCTGCTGCGGGATACAGGTGAACTTCCGGAAGAACTCAGGAAAAAATATCTTGCTATTGCCCTTGACAAAGCAGAGAGACTGGAAACTCTTATCAATGATTTCTTTGAGATTGCCCGTTTTAACCTCTCGAATATTACCCTGCAGTATAGCCGGATCAATCTGACCCGGCTTATGGAACAGCTTATATATGAGTTTAAGCCGATGCTGCAGGAGAAGAATCTGGCCTGTCATCTCAGTATGGAAGAAGATGTGATGTTTCGGTGTGATGCCGACCAGATCCAGAGGGTATTTGACAATCTCCTGCGCAATGCTGTGATATACAGCTATCAAGAAGCGGAGATTGATATTACAGTGGAATGTCAGGAAGCTCTCCTTGTCATTACTTTTGCCAACCCTGGTGATACTATTCCAGAGAGTAAACTAGATCGGATCTTTGAACAGTTTTACCGGGTTGACCAGGCAAGAAGTACAGGAAGTGGCGGGGCTGGCCTGGGACTTGCTATCGCAAAGGAGATTGTAGAGCTGCATGGTGGGACGATCCGGGCGAAAAGTGAGGAAGACAGGATATGGTTTGTTGTTACGCTGCCTTTGTAAAGGTCAGAGAATGAAGGTGTGTTATCCCGTATTTACTACTCTCTCTTTATCCGTTTCTTTTGGCGGAAGGATAGGGAAAAGCCGGATGTTTTGTTTACCAGCCAGATTCCGGCACAAACAAGGGGAAGGGATGATAATATATAGGGATTCAGCAGATCGTCCCCAAGAAATACAGCAGATAATATGGTTCCAAAAACAGGAATCATAAAGTTAAAGACAGTAACTTTCCCCATGCTGTTGTATTTAAGGAGCACTGTCCACAATGAGATAGCGGCAGCAGAGATAAAGGCCATATAAAACAGCAGTAGGAGACTCTTTATTCCTATACTGTTCCAGTCAATGTGTCCTCCCATTACAGACCCGGCAGCGGAAAGAAGAATTCCGCCAGATAACAGTTGTCCCCCGCAGAGCGTCACAGGTTTGATCTCGCCGGAGATTTCTTTGCTCACTAGGGAACCAAGTGCCGACATCAGCACAGAAAGGATCATAAAGCCTTCTCCCAGCCAGGACCAGCCATCGCCAAGGCTTCCCTTGCCAAGGTTTACGATGACTACGCCAGTCAGACCAAGTATACACCCTAAGATCCGGCTTCTGGATAGCTGCTCCTGATCCTTATAATAGATGCGTGCCATCAGCACACAGACAAAAGCAGATGCCCCATTGAGGATCGCTCCTTTTATCCCAGTTACGTGTGCCATGGATATGTAGTAAAATACATATTGAAGCGCTGTTTGGACCACACCAAGGAGGATGATCTTTTTCAGGCTTCTCCATCGGTGTTCTTTTTGAATACATCGTTTTTCCATAAAATGCGCGGTCAGCAGTGTCATAAGTCCCGCCAGGATAAATCTACCCCCGGCAAATATCATCTGGGTGGCAGTATCATTTAACTCTATATGCCAGAGCTGGTATCCTGCCTTAACACAGGGGAAAGCGCTCCCCCATAATGCAGTACTGATCAGTGCACACAGAACCAGTACACTTTTTCTTTTGAAGAATTGTCCTTTATCATTCATATTCATCACCACATATTATCGGATTTTGTCCGGTATCACAAGTAATATCGGACATGCCTGCACAAGATTATATCATAATCTGGATGGATTGGGAACTCGGGGATGGGAAAGGGGCACACAACGGCAGGAAATGCTATGATTTTGCTGGGAAATCTCCCTGATCTATGGTATGATTATAACAACCTTCTGGATAACGTCCAGAACGATAAGCAGAACAGATATAAAAAAGAAAGGAAGAAAGCTATGGTAAAGCACATTATTTTATGGAAATTAAGGGAAAATATTCCATCGGAAGAAAAGATAATGGTTAAGAAGAATATAAAGGAAAATCTGGAGTCTTTGTCCGGTAAAGTTCCGGGACTTATGGAAATTACTGTCCAGACAGATCCGTTGCCTTCTTCTAATGCAGATGTAATGTTAGACTGCACGCTGGAACATAGGGAGGCGCTGGCGGGGTATCAGATACATCCCGAACATGTTAGAGTGGCAGATACCTATGTACGCCCTTATACAGAAGTGAGGATGTGTATGGACTACGAGACAGAGTGAACACGGGGAGGAAGAAATGTATATTGAAGATAAGTATTGGGAGAATTATATTGGCGATACAGACGACAGCCTGACGCTTGTGGAACATTTGGCAGAGAAGCAGAGGGAAGAGATCCCTGTGGGGGAGATATTGTCTGATTTTGGCATGGACAAACTGCATGGTGATTTTCGGAAACCGGATGTTCCTTTGGTTTTTGTGGATACAGAAGAACATGAAAAAGAGATTTATTATGCCATTGACCTGATCATGGATCTTGCTGCTTTACTGTTGGAATGTAAGGTGAGTGGAAGTGTGAATCTGTGTGAATTATTTGGGGATGAACTGGAGAAGGCTGTTGTACAGGATATTCGTATCACAGCTTCGCCAGAGGAACATAAGCAGATGAATGAAGTCCTTATGGATTTTGCCGCAGCACCGCTTGCCTATGACCTCAGTGAGATGGTGCCGGAGGAGGACATGCTGGAGATGGCGGCAATCTGCGAAAAATTAAGGAAAGAATTATATGGAGATGATGGATATGAAAAAATTTGATACAGACTATAAGCTGCTGGAGGATATGTATCAGGATGAGTATTTCCCGGATTTTCTGGTGGATAAGATAAAGGTGCTGGTACAAGATGTGATTACCTTTTTGGAGACTGGAGAACGGGATTTGGAAAAAGTCCAGGAGAAGTTTGATGACATGACATTGGCGATCAATGGCCTGCAGGAAGAGTTTGAGGACAATGGCAGTGAGATAGAAACCGGTGCACGGGAGAGCATCGGTGAGACCGTGGATTATATCCTGCAATGGTTTGATATTGACATGGATGTGGAGGATGCTATTGGGGAACGTGACTGGTAATGGAGTGTAGAAGGATAATGAAACAGCTAAGAAGGGGAGGCGGAGTAAATGATGAGAAGGAATTTTCTGGAGAATCCATAGACATATTAAAAAAAGCAGCAGGACACATTCGGTACCTGATAAATGAAGGATATGCCTTTAAAGGTGCTTCTGTATTTGTGGGGAATCATTTTTTATTGTCAGAACGGCAAAGGCTTGCGTTAGTGCGCAGCATTTCATCAGATGAAAAGCTTCATCTTCGTAGGGAAAAGGAATGTGCGGCAGGGGAACTAAATGGAAGAACAGTGCATATTGACGGCTTTAACACGATCATCACATTAGAAATTGCGTTGTGCCAGTCCCTGCTTCTAAGCTGTATGGATGGAACGATCCGGGATCTGGCAGGACTTCGGGGTACTTATCGGATCATTGAAGAGACAAGAAAAGCAGTTGAAATGATTGCTGATACCTTAGAGCATTTGAAAATAAAAAAAGCTGTTTTTTATCTGGATGCTCCTGTATCCAATTCAGGGCGTCTAAAAAGCCTTATTCAGAATATATGGGAAAATCGTAGTATTGAGCTTGGCATTCACGTTATCAATGATGTGGATAAAACACTTCAGGAACAGGATTATGTGATTACATCAGATGCGATTATACTGGATCAATGTAAAAGCTGGTTTAATCTGATTCATTTATGTATTGAGGAAATGGGGGCAGACCTGGTTAAGGTTTGGTAAACAGCTTTGGTACAGAGAGCCCCAAGGATGAGACGCATGAAAAAGTTTTCATCCATAAACAAAGTGCAAAAAGATAAGCTGATTCAAGGCAGGAGGAAAAAATGGAAATGAATATTAAAATTATTTCTGCTTTTGATTTCCCACAAGAAGTAGGAGAATTGTTTCAGGAGTATACAGATATGCTCATTGCGGGGGATGGCGCATTTCAAAAATATCTTGATATTCAGCATTACAATGAAGAGATACAACATCTGGATACAAAATATGGGTTTCCATTTGGCAGATTGTATATAGCATATTATGATGGAGAATTGGCAGGCTGTATAGGAATGAGGCGGATTGATGAACAGAATTGTGAGATGAAACGTCTTTATGTCAGACCGAAGTTTAGGGGTAAGGGAATGGGGGACAAGCTCATTCAGAAAATTATAAAAGATGCAGGAGAAATCGGTTATTTATATATGTTATTGGACACACTTCCATTTTTACAGAGCGCCATCCATATGTATAAAAAATATGGTTTTTATGAGATTGAGAGCTATAATGATAGTCCCATGAGTACTTCTATCTATATGAAATTGGATCTGTAAACTTCATTTGAACAGTGGAAAGAATACGGTGATCTGTACGCCAGAATACATAAAAGAAAGATTTCATCTATAAAAGAATCGGTTATTAGAAATGCGGAGAGATTGAGATAAATTATAAACTGATCAGGCTTTGAAGGGGATCAATTTAAAAGAATGAAAGTATTATTAGCTGATGGATGATACACTAAAAATTTCCACCTGTGCGGTTGCCTGATTCAGGTAACCGCACAGGTGGAAAAATTACGGAGGGTAAGAAATGACAACAGAAGAACAGAAAATCAAAGTAAAGAACTTTTTTGAGAAATATTATGAGAAACATGAAATATTAACAATTCTTCCAGATGTTCCGAAGGAAATGCTGGCAGAGGGAGAAGATCCCAATGAGGAATGGCAGAGGTGGAAACTGATCCCATCAACAGTCAGCGACAAAGAGATCTCAGAACTGGAGAACCAGATCGGTGTGGCTTTTCCAGAGATTTTGAAGATCTTCCTGACAACATATTTTCATCTTTTTGATGGTCCCGTGGGGCGTCATTCTATTGATGAACCATTTTTGGCAGTGGAAGAAGCATGGAATCCGATTCTTGTGAAAGCGGGATATCTTCCCTTTACATGGGACGAAGAAGGTTATTTTATCCGGTGCATTGATCTGGCAAATATGCCTGATGAAGAAGCTTGTAAAATATGTCAGATCGATCATGAGGTATTATTTGATTTTGATGAAGATTCCGAAGTCAGCAGAGAAGAAGTAGAAGCAGTGATGACAGATGTGGCAGATAATTTTATCGCATATCTGGAAGGAATGCTGGACTGATCATTTTGTTTCTTAATTTGGAGGAAGTATGGAAAAGAAAAGGATTCAGGTCAAAACAGAGGATTTCCCAGAGGAGCTTCGCTATTTGTTTGAGAAATCTAAAGTGTATGACAGCAGCTCTAATCCAACTGCCAGGGTATTGTACAGTGACATGGGATGTTATATCAAGATCGCTGAGAGAGGTACGCTGCAAAGGGAATCCACTCTGGCGGGGATCTTTGAAAGGAAAGGGATTGGCGCACATGTGGTCACTTATATTTCTGATGACAAGGATTATCTGGTCACAGAAGGTGTGAGGGGTGAGGATGCGACCCACTATCTGGAAGATCCTGAACGGTTATGTGGTGTATTTGCTGAGGCGATGAAATACCTGCATAGTATACCTGTCATGGATATACCGGTTTCTCCCTGTATGGAACAGTATGCTTTATTGAAAGAGGGAAAGAAACTGGAGAAGGATACCCTGATACATGGTGATTTTTGTTTTCCTAATATAATGATGGACCAATGGAAATTCAGCAAATTTATTGATGTGGGATTGGCTGGTGCGGGAGATCGGCATATTGATATTTACTGGCTGCTTTGGTCCTTACAGTATAATCTTAAGACCGATCAATATGCGGATTATTTTCTGGATCTTTATGGGAGGGAAGATGTGGATGAGGAGATCCTGCAGATTGTGACAGAAGTAGAGAAGGAGGCAATGTAGAGTGCCGGGAATTAATTATTTTGTAGAAGGTATTCAGGGGGCTGGAAAGACAACCTTTGTACAAAAGCTTTCGGAACATCTGCGGGATTGCCGGGTGTTCAGGGAAGGGGACTTCTCTCCGGTTGAATTGGCATGGTGTGCTTATGTCACAGAAGAAGAATATAAGGAGCTGCTGTCCCGGTATCCCTCACTTGTTTCAGAGATTCGTAAAAAAACAGAGAAAGAGGGAAACCGCAGGATCATTTGTTATACACAGATACTGACGGACATCTCGGATTTTCACAAAGACCTGGAACGATTTGAGATATACAATGGAAATCTGGACAGAGAGTCTTTTGAAAGTGTGGTTCTGAGCCGTTTTAGGAAATGGGATGGGGAAGGGCAGGTCTTTGAGTGTTCTATATTTCAAAACATCATTGAGAACCAGATGTTATATCTTAGGATGACAGGGGATGAGATCCTGGATTTTTACAGGCGGTTAAAAGATGTTCTTGCTGATAAAATATATAGGATCATTTATCTGGATGTGCAGGATATATCTGCTGAAATTGATGTTATCAGAAAAGAACGGTGCGATGATCAGGGAAATGAATTATGGTTTCCCATGATGGTCCGGTATGTGGAAGAATCACCATATGGAAAGGAACATGCCCTGAAGGGGTTTGAGGGGCTGCTTATGCATCTGGAACAAAGAAGGGAACTGGAACATAGAATTCTGGATCATGTATTCCGCGAGAATGCTATTGTTGTAAAGGCGAAAAGCATGGAGCCACTCTGGAATGCCAGAAACGCAGTTATGGATCATATTGATTTTAGAAGCGGAGTGCTTCAGGATTTTACAGAAGATATGCTTACAAAGGGGCTTTTTATTGATGTAAGGTGGAAGAAGGGGTTACATTTTCGGTTCTATCATAGATGGGGACGTTTTTGGTATACGGTTGTAAGGGATGGTGAACAGATTTCATCATGCCATACCAGCCATGCCAGACAACTGGATGGGCGTCTGTTTCCACTAGTACAGAAATTTGTGGATGAGATTGAAAATGGTAATTTTGATAATAAAAAGACACCAAAGGAGAAAGTCAGGGAAATTGTCCAGGAACGTGGTTTGACAAGCTATATGAATGATACAAAGTGGAAAGAGTTTCTTTATGCCATGACAGAGGAAATGCCACTTGCAGTTCCATATGATTATAAAACCCTTTTTGAAGAAGACAGGGAAGAATCTTACTTTGGGACAGCCTATGACAGGGAGAGTTTCAATTATTATTATTTCAGATCCATTGAATGGGTAAAACTTCAGCCAAAGTTTTCTGAACATATCCACAGGGGAAGGCTAATGGAGGATGAGATCATAGATCATGATGTAGAAAATGAATTTCTGGCGCTGATGGATAAATACCATATTCCGTATGAGTATGACAGCGATGAGAAAGTATATGTAATATATGGATATAAATCATTACATTAGTAAGATTGTTTTTTGAGGGCGGCGGTTATCAGCTAGCCCTTTTTACTTTATAGGATTAGGGTGTCAAAAGGTCTGAATTTCCCTTGCAGAGAAAAAAATGGTATAGATATTACCGGTTGTGAACGATTTTTGAGATAAATCGGCAATGAGCATTGACAAATGTTAATAAATATGGTAATATTCAGTTATCAAATGAATGTGATGGAGGAGAAACATATGTACATAGAAGAACGCCATCAGGCTATACTAGATTGGTTAAAAAAACATGGGAGTATTAGTAATTCAGATATACAAGAGAGATTTTCGGTTAGTTATGAGTCGGCGAAGCGGGATCTGAGGATTTTAGAAGAAAAGGGCCTGCTGAAACGTACCCATGGAGGCGCATTGCCAGTACATCAGGTAGCTATGGCAAGACCAGCAAATCTTACTATTAAAGATTATGGGGAGATAAGGAAAAATTATCTTTGCATAGCGAAAGAGGCAATCGGGATGATTGAGAATAATGATGTAATTTTTCTTTCGTCGACAACAGTATGTTACTTTATCGCACAGAATCTGCCATGTGATAAAAGGGTCCGTGTAGTGACGAATTCAATTATCATTGCTGAAGAATTACGAGACAGAGAAAATGTATCCATAATCCTGCTTGGTGGTGAAATGGACCATAAAGGAAATTGTTTTGATGCATTTGCCATAAATACAGTAAATAAATTGCGGATAGACAAAAGCTTTATCTGTTCGGCTGCAATTTCGGCTGAGTTTGGGTTATCCATACAAAGATCAGCGGCTATCAGTTTTTTCAATGCAGTTATGGATAGTTCTAAAATAAATATTGGGCTGTTTCCAAAAGAAAAGATTGGGTTTGATTCTATCATTAGTATATGTCCCGCGGAGAGACTAGGTGTGTTGATCACGGACTGGGATGCGCTGGAGGAAGATCTGGAACTGTTCAGGGAAAAGGGGATAGAAGTGATTGTTGTGGATGAAGAATAGTGTCCTAGAGAGGAAGGTGTATTTATGGCATCAAGAAGTTTTATGCCCTGCAGCTTGCTGAAGACCACACAAAATACCAGAGATTTAGGTGGCTATCGAACAAAAGGCGGTACGCTGACAAAAGAAGGAGTAATCCTCCGCAGCGATGTCCAGTATTATCCATGTGAAGAAGATTTGGAATACCTAAGATCAAATGGGATAACAACTATTATCGATCTGCGTGGGCAGAAGGAGATAGAGAGAAGAGCCAGCGGCTTTGCAGAAAAAGAAGGATTTAAATATTTCAATCTTCAAATAGAAGAGGGAAGTGGGGTTCCTGAATCCATGGAAGCAGTTCCCCACAGTTACTTGAAGACCGCATCAGCGAAAGCCATGTCGGAGGTCTTTCGGTGTATTGCCAATGCAAAATCTGGCGTAATGTTTAATTGTACTGCCGGAAAGGACAGAACCGGTGTGGTCTCTGCGATTTTATTGCTTCATGCAGGGGTTGGGGACAAGGATATTGTAGATAATTATGTACTGACCAGAGAATACGGGCAAGAACGGTTGGAACTGGTACATAAGAATTTTCCGGAGATTGATATGAATATTGTTACACCATGTGAAATGTTTATGGAAAAGTTTCTTGGATTATTTAGAGAAAAATATGGAGATACCCCAAATTATTTTAGGAGTCTGGGACTGAATGGGAGGGAAATTCAGAAGATCTGGGAGAAATTATGTGACCTGCCAGAGGGATGATCCAATCAGGCAAGTGATATGGCTGATTATTTAGTACTCGTTGTAGTAGTGGGTTGTCACATTAAAAGATATATGTTACACTATTTTTGTCAAAAAACAAGATTTTATGTCCGCATCCTAAACTTTTAGGAATGCAAATTTCTTAAATGCAGCAAAGGATGTGTGCAAATGGAGGAAATTAAGATGGGACTTAATCAAAATAGAATTGTAGTGAAGGTGGGGACATCTACCCTGACAAACGAGAGGGGGCAGACAAACCTGAGATCCTTTGACCGATTGGCATGTACGCTTTCCGATGTCCAGAATATGGGATATGAGGTTATTCTGGTATCTTCAGGTGCTATTGCCGTGGGAACGAATAAATTAAACATGAAAACCCGGCCGGACAGTTTACGTCTGAAACAGGCGGCAGCAGCGGTAGGGCAATGCCGTATTATGTTTCTGTATGACAAATTTTTTGGGGATTATGATAAGACGATCGCCCAGATATTATTAAATGCCGATGACATGAAACAGGAGGAGAAGAAAGAAAACCTGACCAATACATTTAATTCCCTTCTGGAGATGGGAGTCATTCCTGTGGTAAATGAAAATGATTCTGTCAATTTTGATGAAATTGAATCCGAAGAGAAATTGTTTGGTGATAATGATATGCTCTCAGCAGTTGTTGCGGTATTGTGCAAGGCAAGTAAATTAGTGATCCTGTCGGATATTGATGGATTTTATGACAATGATCCCCGTCTTTATCCTGACGCAAAGCTGATTGAGAAGATTGAAGTCATTGATGATGATGTTTACAGGCTGGCTGGCGGGGCTGGTTCAAGGCGCGGGACAGGCGGGATGAAAACGAAGTTACAGGCGGCGACACTGGCAACTGGACAGGGGATCGACACAGTCATTACAAATGGCAGGAATCCAGAGGCACTGTACGAGATCGTGAATGGCAAGGCAGTCGGAACATTGTTTGCTGGGAAAGAGTTGTGATGGGAATATTCATTGCCGGTTGAGGTGGGAGGTTTCGATCAAAAAAACGCTTTTACATATGCCAATGTCTTCTCTAACAGATCTTCCGGCATTTTCTCCACAAACTACAGCAAATTTAGTCCTCATAAAAAATTGATCGTTGCTGATTACTGCTCCCGGTATTCTTCCTGCCTGTTCATGTCCTGATTGTGGGCTAAAATCCAAGAATACAATATCTCCTTGTTTTGGGTTATACATTACCACACTTCCTTCCCAACAGGAGAACCCCAATCAAATTCCTCAGCTATACATTCTCCATCATAATCTTTGAATATATCTTCCAATGTAAGTTCTTTTTTTTCCTTAACTTTAGTAATCACAATATTGTCATTGACCCTATTAAGTTCCACAAGATCATTTTCCATCATTCCCAATGCCTCAAGAAACGCTTTTGGTGTTCTTAGCCCCTGTGAATTTCCCCATTTTTGAATTGTAACTTGCATGAAATCATTTCCTTTCATATATTTAGTATATACAATAGTATATACATCGTCAATGGTTTTATAAAAACACTGTAATATATGCCGATAATTCCGTAGTATATAGATGAGGTGATGAGAGTGAAAGAAATTATTGAGGATCAAATGATCATCAAAAAACTTTATGAGAGATCGGAGGAGGCGATCAAAGCATTGTCTGATAAATATGGCGCGTTGTGTCAGGGGATAGCCAACCGTATTTTAGGCAACGAACAGGATGCGGAGGAGTGCCTGAATGATGCCCTGCTTGCAGTATGGAACACAGTTCCGCCTGAAAAGCCTGATCCGTTATCAGCCTATATATGCAGGATCACAAGAAATATTTCCCTGAAAAAGTATCATGCCAATACGGCAAAAAAGCGAAATACCCATTATGATGTGGCGTTGGACGAACTGGAAGAATGCTTGGCAGGAGACAGTTCTGTAGAGGATGAGATTCTGGCAAGGGAACTGCAGCAGGGTATGAATGATTTTTTATCAAAATTAAAGAAGGCAGACAGGGTCATGTTTGTGAGGAGATACTGGTTTCTTGAGACAGTCTCGGAAATTGCAGGCAGCATTGGCAGAAGTAACAACTATGTAACGGTACATTTATATAGGAGCAGGATAAAACTGGAGAATTATTTGAAAATGAAAGGATTGATTCAATGAGGAAAGAGTGGATGGAACAGATGCTTGCTGGTATGGACGAGAAATATATCAGAGAGGTCATTGAGGGAGAAGAAAAGGAAAGATCCCATAAAGGAAAAACTGTTATAAAGATGAGAAAGTTTGCTGCCGCAGCAGCGGTCTGTATTTTTATCCTGGGTGCTGGCATCTCTGTGGGGGCTGCTACTTCCAGTGCCTTCCGTGACTGGATTCGGGAGAATTTTCTTGGACATGAGATAACGAAGGTGGATGTGGACCTGGCACAGGAGAAAGATATGGGGGAGACGGCAGACCTTCCGCTGGATAAAGACGCCCACCTCTCTCTTGCGGAAGATATGGAGATCTTTGGGGAGAAGGAAAGTTTTGTATGTCAGTATCATAGAGAGGGAGACGACGAGGTTATTGATCAGGTGTATTCCATTCAGGACAATGGACTGAAGAAGATGGAGATAAAGAGCTTTCAGGGAAAATATGATGAAGTAGATTTTGCCTTTCAGTATGTCATTATCAATCAGGAAATTTTGGGGTTCAATACGAGTGGAGACATCAATGAAGTGTTTCATTATGTAGATGGTGATTATGTTTATGCAGATCTGTGTGAACTGGAGAAGGATACTTATGTAAAAGGGTGCATCGCCCGGCTGAACCTGAAGACGGGAGAGGTGGCCAAGCTGACGGATGATAAGACCATAGGCAATATGATGATGTCGCCGAATGGGAAGGTGATTCTCATTAATTACAGGGCAGATGGCTACTGGAGTGTCTTTGATGTTGCCAGCCGTACAGAGAAGAGAGTGAATGAGATTAACGGCTATGCCCATACAAATGAGATCGTATTTAAAGGAGATTACCAGGTACTCACTTATGGGGATACTTATATGAAAGGGGATGTGGAACTGACCGGGACAAAGGTGATCGACCTGCGGACAGGGGAAAGGACAGCCTCTTATAAAGAATGCGGCGACTATGGTCCGGAATGGCTGTATGAACAGAAGAAAGGGAAATTAGTGATTCGGAATGTAGAGGGCACTGCCTCAATTACGATTGCTACAGGGAAGGACTATCAGGGGTATCCTCATCCGATCTCCTTCAGAGGGGATTATGTTTTGCTGGGAAATTTGGAGGAAGAGGGCATGCCGTATTATCTCTGTAATCTGAAGGAAAAGACATATATGGAGATTGATGCCTTTTCTGGATTTCAGAGAGAAGTAGAATTATATCTTGCAGCAAAAGAAGGGAAAATGCTGTTGACAGATGGGAAGGAGGCCTATCTGGTGACGGTGGGATAAGAGTATGTCCTATATGGTTTTTAGCTCCATGGCGGGTTTAAATTGGCGCCGTGGAGCTATGGTGAGGGAAAGGCACTTCTGTGTTTGGCAGGAGTGCTGTTTTGTTATAAAAGAATAGGGGTTTTACAGTTGTATATCAGTCCTTTTTATGTTACTATTTGGATAACGGGGAAGAAGGAGATGGTGGCTTGGGAGTTTATCTGAATCCGGGCAATGGTGCATTTACACTGGCAGTAAATGATGATATCTATATAGATAAAACAGAGCTGATCACAAAGACAAATCACAGGCTTGGGAAACGGAACCGATATTTGTGTGTCAGCCGTCCCAGAAGGTTTGGCAAATCCATGACAGCGGAAATGCTGACAGCTTATTATGGGCGGGGGTGCGATTCTGCTGGATTATTTACACCTTATAAGATTGCGCAGTGTGAAAGTTATAGAAAGCATCTGAACCAGTATAATGTCATTTTTCTAAATGTGCAGAATGTATTCAGCCGGGTAAAGACGGAAGAAGAGATGCTGCAATATATTCAGAGAGAGATTCTGGCCGAGCTTCGGGAAGTATATCATGATACGATTCCGGAAGAAGAAATGATTTTAAGTGCTTCATTGGAGAAATTGTATAGTAAGGTGGGGGAGAAATTTGTCTTTATTATTGATGAGTGGGACTGTGTGTTCCGCATAAAAGGAATGAGCAGTGAGGCACAAAATAAATATCTTGATTTTTTGAGGGATCTGCTGAAAGATAAGGTCTATATTTTCCTTGCTTATATGACAGGTATTCTCCCAGTGAAAAAGTATGGCACTCATTCCGCTTTAAATATGTTTGATGAATATTCTATGATTGATCCGGGAGAATATGCAGACTATATTGGATTTACAGAAGAAGAGGTGAAAAACCTGTGCCATCAGTATCAGGTAGATTTTGAGAAAGAGAAGGAATGGTATGATGGTTATGTATTGGGAGAAGGGATGCATATTTATAATCCCAAATCAGTAGTGGACAGTATAAGAAGAAAACGGTTTGCCAGTTACTGGGTACAAACAGAAACCTATGAGGCATTAAAAATATATGTTCAAATGAATTATGATGGATTGAAAGACACGATTATTCAAATGCTGGCTGGAGAGAGAATCAAAATTGAATGTGGAACCTTTCAAAATGATATGACTACATTCGAGAGTAAGGATGATGTCCTTACCCTATTGGTACATCTTGGATACTTGGCATATGATTGGGAAGAAAATGAGGTATTTATTCCTAATACAGAGATTCAGGCAGAGTTTGTAAGAACGGTAAAAAGTTGTAATTGGAAGGAAGTTGTTGAGTCAATTGAGAGATCTGAGCGCCTTCTTCAGGCAACATGGGATCAAGATGCGCAGACTGTGGCGGAGATGATAGATGAGGTGCATAGCGAAAATACTTCTATTTTATCTTATAATAATGAAAATTCGTTAAGTTGTGTCATTTCGATAGCTTATTACAATGCGATAAAAGAATATACCAGAATCCGAGAGTTGCCTACGGGAAAAGGGTTTGCTGATATCGTTTACCTTCCTAAAAAAAGATCTAACAAACCTGCAATGATAATTGAATTAAAATATGATAAATCAGCAGAAGGAGCAATTAAACAGATCAAAGAGAAAAAATATGCAGGAAGTTTAAAGGAATATCAGGGAGACCTGCTTTTAGTGGGGATTAATTATGATAAAGATAGCAAGAAACATTGTTGTTTGATTGAAAAATATAGAAGCAGTTGTTTTGCATAAAAAGTGCACATGAATGGAGGGAGCAGATGAATTTATATGATTTTGCATGGACCAGGAAACCAGCTAACTTTGAGATAAAAGAGGATGTGGTAGAGATCATCACAAAGCCATATACCGATCTATGGCAGAGGACGTATTATCATTTTCAAAATGACAATGCTCCGGTTTTTCAGATGGAGACAGAGGAAAAATATTTTAGCTTTGTAGTGAAGACGGATTTTACAGAAAGCCAACACAGATTTGACCAGTGCGGGGTTGTAATGTATCTGGATAGTGTGAACTGGCTGAAAGCTTCTGTGGAATATGAAAATGAGAAATATCAGCATCTGGGAAGTGTGGTTACCAATCATGGATATTCGGACTGGGCAATGACTTCGATCAATGCTGCGGTTAAATTTATCTGGTTTCGCCTGAGCCGGAGGGAGGATGATTATTGTATTGAGTGTTCTTTTGACGGAAAGCTGTTTGAGCAGATGAGGATCTGCCATATGCATGAGGGAAAGGAAAAGATACGGTTCGGAATCTATGCCTGCTCTCCTGAGAATTCTTCTTTTAAGGCGATTTTTACCAATATGAAAATGATGGAGTGCCAGTGGAAGGCACATGATGGGCAGCCTCCGGATAAAAAATGAAATATCTTACTGAATGTGGATATGCCAGATTCTCGTTTTCTTGCGATACACCATTTTTTATGCTAGAATAAAAGAAAAGATCTGTGTGAATGGAGGTAAAAATGCAGCAACGATTAACAGAATATACAAGGGAACAAGAGAGGATCTGTCTGAAAAATGACTATATTGATCCGGCGCTTTATGAAGAATATAATGTAAATCTGGGTTTGCGTGACCAGAATGGAAAAGGAGTGCTGACCGGGCTTACCAATATTTCAAGGATCATCGGTTCCAAGACAGAGGGCGGAAAGCAGATCCCATGTGAGGGTGAGCTGTGGTACAGGGGATATCCTGTGGGAAATCTGATTCGCTTGATTGGCAGGGAGAACATGGGATTTGAAAGGGTGGCATATCTGCTCCTGATGGGAGAGATGCCATCAGAGGAGGCTGAAAAGGAATTTTCCCAGTGGATCGGCAGATGCCGCAGACTGCCCACGAATTTTACCAGAGATGTGATTATGAAAGCGCCAACAGAGGATATCATGAATACCATCACGAGAAGTATCCTGACACTTGCTTCTTATGATCCAAAGGCAAAGGATACGACTGTTTCTAATTCGCTGCGTCAGAGCATACAGTTGATCAGCGAATTTCCGCTGCTGGCAGTGTATGCTTATCATGCGTACAATCATTATGAAAAGGGCGGGAGTATGATTATCCACAATCCTGACCCTGGTCTGTCCACAGCAGAGAACCTCTTACTAATGCTCCGTCCGGATCAGGAATATTCGGATATTGAAGCAAAAGTACTGGATACGGCATTGATTCTCCACATGGAGCATGGAGGTGGAAATAATTCTACCTTTACAACCAGAGTTGTTACCTCTTCCGGTTCGGATACATACTCCACCATTGCGGCGGCGATGTCTTCCTTAAAAGGCCCGAAACATGGCGGAGCGAATATCAAGGTATCAGAGATGATGAGTGATATCCGGAAGCATGTGACAGATTATAACGACAAGGAGAGGTTACGGGATTATCTGGCAAAGATTTTGGAGAAAGAAGCTTTTGACGGCGCCGGGCTGATCTACGGAATGGGGCATGCGGTATATTCCCTGTCGGATCCAAGGGAACGTATTTTTAAAGAATATGTGAAACGGCTGTCAGTGGCAAAAGGCAGGGAAGCAGATATGGTGTTATATCAGAATGTGGAAGATATAGCGATCGAACTGATTTGCGAAAAGCGCCGCATTTATAAGGGAGTAAGCCCTAATATTGACTTTTACAGTGGGTTTGTGTATGAAATGCTGGGGATTCCCAAGGAATTGTACACAGCAATGTTTGCCGTGGCAAGGATTGTGGGGTGGAGTGCGCACAGGCTGGAAGAACTGATCTGCATGAATAAGATCATCCGTCCCGCATATAAGAGTGTAATGGAAGAAAGAGAGGGATAAGCAAATGAAGAAAAAGGAACAGGGGACAGATACTATACAGGGAAGGCTGACAAAGAGTATCAGGTCGATTGCGATAAATCTTGTTTTTCTCACTGCATTTTTTACAGTCTTTTTGATACTGATTATTTTTATACAGTATAGTATGATACGGTACTCCAACAAGCGGTCAATGTGTATTGCGGCCTCGGAAGAGGCAAATGGGATCTTCCGCAAGATAGACGACTATGTATATGGCGGGGATGCGTTTAACGGACCATATGAATTTGGCGCGGAGTTTACGGAGTTGTATGATGCAACCAAATCAGAACATGGTGCTGTAGTAGGGCGTATAGAAGAAGCGAAAGGGCTGTATGAGAAATTTTTGGAAACTGCCGAGGAGGTAGTAAAGAAATATGACACAGACCAGGAAGCAGCCACAGATATGTGTGATACAGAATTGTATAATTCCCTTGAGGCGCTGCGTGATAGCCTGAACCTTACTTCAGAAAGTTATTCTACGATGGAATCGCAGGCGAATACGATCTGCCTGAGTCTGATGATATTCTGTATTATTGTAGGTGTGGTGCTTACCCTTCTTTCTATGAGACGTGCTTTCCGGATCGGTAAAAATATGTCTGAGTCCATCGCTTCCCCGGTTACTGCTGTTGCAGGCTGGGCAGAGGGGCTTGCCTTGGGAAATGAAGTTCAGCGGACGGACTTTTTTAAAGAAAAGACAGATGCAGGCCTGGTCGAGATCGATCAGATGGTGCGGGCTTTTACGAAAATGGCAGAGTCTGTTCATGAGAATGCAAATGTAGTGCAGAAGGTAGCAGATGGGGATATGACAGCATTTGTGAATATCCGTTCAAGCCAGGATGTATTGGGAAAAAGCTTATATAAGATGGTGCAGAACAATGATATCATGTTTGCGCAGATCTCAACCATTGCGGATTCGGTTAAGATGGGAACGGATGCCATCGCAACGGCAGCTTCGGAGCTGGCGGAAAGCTGTACAGCAGAGGCAGAGGCAGTGACAGGTTTCCATGAAGAGATTGAAAAGACAGATGCCCTGGTTTCCAAGAACGCCAATGATGCCGAGATCGCTTATAAACTGTCTAATACGATTAAATCGGACGCAGATGACAGTAAGGAAAAGATGCGGGAATTGCTTGATGCGATGTCTGCGATCCAGCAGGCATCGGAGAAGGTATCCAGTGTTATTTCTGATATAGAAGACATTGCCAGCCAGACAAACCTGCTTGCCCTGAATGCTGCGATTGAGGCAGCGAGAGCCGGGGAAGCGGGAAGAGGGTTTAGTGTGGTGGCAGGTTCTGTAACTGAACTAGCAGAGAAGAGTACGATGGCTGCGGCTGAAAGTAAGGTGCTCATTGAGGATACGATAGCAAAAGCGGTCCGTGGAAGCGAGCTGTCAGATGATACTTTTGCTGCTTTTGATCAGATAACCGACTCCATCAATGAGATTATAGATGTGACAGATCAGATCATGGCATCTGGTACGACACAGAAGGAAAATATGCAGCGTATCGAACAGGGAATACAGAGGATTTCTGACCTGGTATCCAATAATGCGGCTTCCAGTGAAGAGACAGCAGCCATGACGGATGAGATCACGAAGAATGCCGAGGTGCTGAAAGCATCCATGGGGCAGTTCCATCTGCGCCACAGAGAGCCGGGCAAGCCATACATACCAGAAGAGAAAAAGAATGATGAAGAGTTTGTCCGTGTCGCTACAGAGAATTACCAGAAGTTTATGAATTCGAAAGCAGGACATGAGTTGATGGAACGATTAAAGGAGGATAGAAAGGAGACAGATATAAAATGAAAAAAGATTTAGGAATACTGCAGGCAGTGTACCCAATGCCTGTACTGATGATCGCAAGACAGACCACCTTCATGCTGTTGTTGGAAAGATTGTGAATGTGGCTGCAGATGAGACAGTTCTTGATGAAAATGGTAAGGTTGATCCGGCAAAGCTAAATGCCATAGCATTTGATAATTTCCAGAGTGGTTATTATGCGATGGGAGATAAGGCGGGCCAGGCATGGAGTGCCGGTAAGGGATTGATGCTGAACAGGTCAGTACACTAGTACAACGAATATTAAGTTATTGGCAGTTTGACTTGCTAAAAATACAAAAAATATATAAGCCGGGTACCCCCAAAATAAGGATGAAAATAATTTGACGCGTCCTTATTTTGGGGGTTTCCTTATAAGAGTGCACACAAAATTAGCAAGATTAGAAGCAAAATTGACATAAGGAAAAACCATAATATATGATAGAATAAAGGTAAATATTATTTTTCACAAAAAGGAAGGATGCATATGAGGATAGCAGTCTGTGATGACTGTATGGAAGATGCCATGTTACTGAAAAGATTACTGGGTGGACATGAGGTCAGGGTATATGCCGATGCCGGGAGTGTTCTTGCAGATATAGAGGATGGAAAGAAGCAATATGACCTGTACCTGATTGATATTTATTTGAAAGAGTCAATAAGCGGGCTTGAACTGGCAGGCAGAATCCGCGGGGCCCACAGCGAAGCAGTGATCTGTTTTATTTCCAGCAGCAGTGAGTTTTACAGGGAGGCGTATGATCTTTATGCGGTTCAATATCTGCTGAAACCTGTAAAGGAGGCTGATGTGAAACAGCTTCTTGAACGGGTATCAGCAAATATGAACAGAAACAGAAAACAGAAACTTTTTTTTCAGTCCCGTGGACAGACCAAGGCGGTCTCTTATGGAAACATTTTGTATATCAGCAGCAGGGAGCACACGCTTTCTATATGCTGCTTGGATGGGGCAGTTCATGAATATAAAGGTAAGCTGAATGAGCTGGCATCACAGATCTGTGGAGAGACATTCCAGCGCTGCCATCAAAGTTTTCTTGTCAATATGTATCATGTGGATAATTTAAAGGGAAATGAGCTTATGGTATCTGGTAACCGGATTCCGGTGTCCAGACGGTATTATAAAGAGGTAAAACGACGGTATCATGAGATATTGTTTGAGGAGGTGGACTGATGACATTATTTCGGGATCTGTCTGTGCTGTGGTCATTATTACACATATTGGTCCTTTTTATGTTATTGTACCGTTCCCGTTATTCAAGAAGAAAAACGTTTCTTCTTACAGGGGTTATAATGGGACCGCTTATTCTGCTGAATGTGGCGGGGGTGATGCTCTTTGGTTCGGCACTGATGGGAAAGATTTTTATACTGACCTGTACCCTGCCAAGCCTTATGTTTTTCTGGTTTGTCTCAAAGGACAAGAAGGGGAAATTTTTCTTTACGTTCTGTCTTGCAGATACAGTAGCGCTGTGGATCATTGCTGTGACAAATGTGCTGGATTTCTATTTTGGGGGAGAACAGTTTATTGTGATGTTTATTGGCAGGCTTTTGTTGTTTCCGCTGGCAGAGTGGGCAGCGGTCCGTCATTTGAGGAAGCCATATCTGGAGCTTCAGGAGTCAGTAGCAGAGGGGTGGGGATTCTTTGCTGGCATGATGGCGTTTTATTATGTCCTGCTTGCCGTGATAGCGAATTTTCCTGTACTTATTACAAAGAGACCGCAGGAGCTTCCGGCTTTTATCCTGGTCCTGGTGCTGATGCCGATGACTTATGCTACGATCTTTGTGGCAATGTACAGGCAGTTACTGCTTTTCCGAAAGCAGCAGAGTGAGCGCATTCTTCAGGAACAGAAAAATATAGTGGAGGCACAGCTCGATAATCAGCAGCGCATACGTAAGATGAAACATGATATGAAAGGACATACTGTCACGCTGTCAGGGCTGCTTGCTGTGGGGAAGATACAGGAGGCACAGGAGTATCTAAAGAGAGTGGAAACAGAGATGGATACCCTGCAGGGAAAGTTTTGTGCGAATCCATATCTTAATGCCGTTTTTATCTATTATTCCGGAAGGTTAGAAAAATTGGGGGCAGAGTGCCGGCTGGATATCCAGGTTGGAGAGGAAGAATTACCTTATATGGAATTGTGCCAGATCCTTTCAAATGGACTGGAGAATGCCTGTGATGCCATAAAAGGGCTGGATATAAAGGAACGGGCAGTTTCTGTGCAGATGAAATATAGCCGGGATTATCTGATTATGCGTCTAAGGAACCGATGTCAGAGCGGCCTGCATGTGGAGAGGGGAACCATACCTGCTACAGGTAAAGAGGGGCATGACCATGGTTTTGGACTTTTGACAATACAGGAGGCAGCGGTCAGACTAGACGGAGAGATGTTCTGTTATACGGAGGATGGAAATTTCGTATTGGATGTGATGTTACCATGCCGTTCTTTTAGCTCAACGCCGGCTTCAAATTGATGCTGTTGAGCTAAGAAAAAACTGATATAGGAGATTGCCAGCAATGCGGAAAAAACTATTTATCAGCGTGATAGGAGTATTGGGGATATTTTTGGTATCATTAACAGCTTTTATGTATTCGTCACATATGTCTATGGTAAATGAGATAATACCGGAGAATGAAGAAAATATCATTGAGGAGAGGCAGTTACGGCCTGTTGTAAAACTGAGACTTATACAGGGAGGTCAGAGATGGACAGAAGAGAAATAATGCGGTGTGTCCTTTCAGTGGCATATACGCTGGCAATCACATTTATGATAGGGACATGGGCGGTCCGGTATGCTTATCTGGAGCGTGGATACATCGCAGTAGGGGGAGAATACGCTTTTATCTTTGCTGCTGCGTGGACCGCATGGTTATTGATCAATTATTTTTTTGATATATGGGAAGAGTTGGGAATGAGCGAAGCCGTCAGAAAACAACTGAAAGAAAAAAGAAGATAAGAATCAAAAATTTCCACCTGTGTGGTTGCTATGAACCACACAGGTGGAAATTTTTTAGTATATATATTCCTCCAAAGTGCCAAAATATATATAACATGGTCTTGAATACCATAATGTGGAATTGTGCACGAATGGAGGGAATTATGAGAAAAATCATAAATATCAATCTAAACTGGAAATTCATACAGAAGGATGTTGGCTTACCAGAGGGATTTCCCACTGACTGGGATTCTGTGGACCTGCCGCATACATGGAATGCTGTGGACGGACAGGATGGAAATGGGAAATATGACCGCGGATGTTATTGGTATGCCAGAACATTTGAGACACCGGGGCAGCCGTTACCCGGTGGACGTGTTTTTATCGAGATACCGGCTGCCGGGCAGCAGGCAAGTGTCTATGTGAATGGGAAGGGAGTCTGTTACCATGAGGGTGGGTACTCGGCATTCCGGGCAGATATTACAGATAAGTGTAAGAAGCGCGGTGATAATCTCCTGGTGATCGCATGCAGCAATGAGGATAAGAGCAGTGTCTATCCCCAGTCTGCAGATTTTACTTTCTATGGAGGGCTTTACCGCGGGGTAAACCTGATCAGTGTGCCACACGCCCATTTTGAACTGGAGAATTGGGGCAGCAGCGGGCTTACCGTAACTGCATCGCCGGATGGCTGTGGTGGGGCGGAATTTCAACTGGAATCCGAGGTAAGGGGGGCGGATGAGAATTTCACCGTGATATATCAGATCTTTGATGCGGAGGGAAGGGAATTGGCAAGTGCAGTGCGTCCGGCAGACAGCACTGTAGTAAAGATATATGTGCCGGAAGTGACACTGTGGGATTGTGATAACCCCTATCTGTATACTGTGACAGCAACTCTTCAGAGACGCAATGAGGCATATGACGAAGTATCTGTACGGATCGGTGCCCGCAGTTTTTCCTGTGATCCGGACAAAGGTTTTATCCTGAATGGAATCCCGACACCGCTTCGTGGTGTCAGCCGTCATCAGGACATGCTCTATAAGGGGAATGCCTTGACAAGAGAGGATCATTACAGGGATGCCAGGATCATCAAAGAACTGGGGGCCAATACGATCCGTCTGGCTCATTACCAGCATTCCCAGGATTTCTACGATGCCTGTGATGAGCTTGGTTTCATTGTCTGGGCAGAGATTCCTTTTATCAGTGTTATGAATGAAGATCCGGCAGCACATCAGAACTGCATCACACAGCTAAAGGAACTGGTACTGCAGAACCGGAACCATACAAGTATCTGTTTCTGGGGCATTTCCAATGAGATCCTCATTGGCGGTATTTCGGAGAAATTAGTAGAAAACCACAAAGAACTGAATACTCTGTGCAAGGAGCTGGATCCCACACGCCTCACTACCATTGCGCATGTATCCATGACACCATTGGACAGTCCGCTGCATGGCATCACGGATGTGGAGAGCTACAATCATTATTTTGGCTGGTACGGACAGAAGATGGAGGACAATGGTCCCTGGCTGGATCATTTTCATGAGACACATCCGGAGATCTGTCTTGGCCTGTCAGAATATGGCTGTGAGGGTATCATCACTTATCATGGCCCGAATCCGGCATGCAAGGATTATAGTGAGGAATATCAGGCGCTATATCATGAGCATATGGCAAAGGTGCTGAGTGAGCGTCCATGGCTGTGGTCCAGCCATGTGTGGAATATGTTCGATTTTGGCTGTGCGGCGAGAAATGAGGGCGGTGTGTCAGGGAGGAATAACAAGGGGCTTGTCACCATGGACCGCAGAACCAAAAAGGACAGCTATTATATTTATAAGGCGTACTGGAGCCATGAGCCAATGGTGCACCTGTGCGGGAAGCGCTATGCCCAGAGGGCGGGAGAAAATACAGAGATCCGGGTATATTCTAATCTGCCGGAGGTCTCTCTTTTTCTCAATGGCAGGCTGGCAGATGTGAAAAGTTCAGATAAGGTCTTTACGTTTTGTGTTGCCCTGAAAGACGGATTGAATACGGTCCTTGCAGTGGCGGGTGGCTGCAGCGACAGCATGACCATTGAGAAGGTGGCGGAGGAGCCGGATATTTATGTCCTGCCAGAGGTGAATGAGAGGGCAGAAGGTGTCGCCAACTGGTTCAGTCTGATGGGGGATCTTGACCTGAAGGCACCCATGGAGTTCCCAGCGGGAAGATATAATATCCGTTGTAAGCTGGAAGACATCGCAAGGTCGCCAGAGGCAATGGAAGTTACGGCAAAGGCGGTGAAACTGGCAACGAATTTTGAATTGGCACCGGGCGTGGGAATGTGGGATATGATGAAATCCATGACCCCGGAAGGGATGGTAAAGATGGCAGGAAGCATGATGCCAGAAGGCTTTGCTGAAAGCCTGAATGCCCAGCTGATCCAGATTGAGAAGAAGGATTGAAAGGCAGTTTACCTGTCTGCCCCGAAAAGTTCCCCATACAGGAATACTATTTGTGAAATCAGCCATACTATTTTTGACTATTGAAGTTTATGCGCATGCGCCGGAACCGAATCAGAACAATGCGCCAAAGGAGGTTAATATGAACACAAATTCAACAACGTCAGCTTCCTCTGTCCGCTCTTTTGGGATGAAAGACAAGCTGGGATATATGTTTGGCGATTTTGGCAATGATTTTACTTTTATTCTGTCATCCAGTTTTATGCTGAAATTCTATACCGATGTAATGGGGATCTCTGCCGCTGTGGTGGGGCTTTTAATGATGGCAGCGCGTTTTGTGGACGCTGTGACCGATGTGACTATGGGCCAGATTGTGGACCGTTCCAGGCCAACAAAAGACGGTAAATTCCGTCCCTGGATCAAACGAATGTGTGGGCCGGTGGCAATCGCATCATTTCTGATTTACCAGTCTGGTTTTTCGGGCATGCCATATGGGTTCAAAGTAGTCTGGATGGTGGTCACTTATATTTTGTGGGGTTCGGTCTTTTACACCTCGATCAATATTCCCTATGGATCTATGGCATCTGCCATTTCCCCGGAACCAAAAGACCGGGCAGAACTTTCCACCTGGAGGACCATCGGTGCGACGCTGGCAGGCTTGATCATAGGTGCTGGTACCCCGATCTTTGCCTATATCACGGTAAAAGGAAATACGGTTCTTTCTGGCCCCAGGATGACGGTGATCGCTGGTATATTCAGTGTTCTGGCGATTGTCTGTTATTTTCTATGCTTCAACCTGGTCAGGGAACGTGTGGAAGTCCCGGCCAATAATGAGAAACTGAATGTGGGGAAATTATTTAAGAACCTCTTTACAAACCGTGCCCTGCTGGGGATTATTGCGGCAGCCATTGCCCTGTTACTGGCAATGCTTACCATGCAGGGAATGGCAGGCTATGTATTTCCGAACTTCTATGGAAGCAGTGCGGCACAGTCTGCCTCATCACTGGTGAGTTCCATCGCCGTGCTGGCGATCTGTGCCCCCTTTGCAGTGAAACTCTCCACCAGATTCGGGAAAAAGGAACTGTCTGTGGTTTCCTGCCTGCTCTCGGCAGTAATATTTATTACCTGTCTTATCGTCCACCCTGCCAATCCTTATGTCTATGTTGGATTTTTTACCGTGGCGTATATCGGCCTGGGCTTCTTTAATACTATTGTATGGGCGATGATCACGGACGTCATTGATGATGCGGAGGTGAAAAATGGTGTCCGGGAGGATGGAACGATCTACTCTGTCTATTCCTTTGCCAGAAAATTAGGGCAGGCGTTGTCCTCCGGACTGGTGGGATCACTGCTTTCCCTCATTGGCTATACCCAGGCAACGGCATTTGAACCAGCCGTTACAGAAGGGATCTTCCGGCTCTCCTGTATTGCTCCTGCCATTGGTTTTGTTTTGGAGGCGGTCTGTCTGCAGTTCATCTATCCACTGAACAGGAGAAGAGTAGAGGAAAATGTGGCAGAACTGGCGCGCAGGCATGGAGGTAATGATGGCAGGTGAGTTAGAGAAATATAAGAAGCAGAAAGATTTCCTGGTCTGTGTAGACAGTGATGGCTGTGCCATGGACACCATGAACAGCAAACATTTCCATTGTTTTGGTCCCTGTATGGTAGCAGAGTGGGGGCTGGAGAAGTGGCGGGATGAGATTCTGGCGCGCTGGAATGAGATCAATCTATTTACCATGACAAGAGGTATTAACCGTTTTAAGGGACTGGCCAAGGCGTTAGGTGAGATACAGGAGAGATATTGTGAGATCGAAGGTCTTGGGGCATTGGAGAAATGGGTTCAGACAACCCCGGAATTGTCCAATGAGGCATTGGAGCGTGCCATCAGGGAAGAGGACGGTGTCTGCCTGCGGAAAGCCCATGCCTGGAGTTTGGCTGTGAATCAGTCCATCAATGAACTCCCGGAAGATGAGAAACGGCCATTCCGGGGAGTCCGGGAGACACTGGAAAAGGCCCATGAGAGAGCGGATGTGGCGGTCGTGTCAAGCGCGAACCGTGGTGCAGTCCTGAATGAGTGGGAGAGATACGGACTTTTGGAGTACACAGATGTGGTGCTGGCACAGGATTCTGGAAGTAAGGCATTCTGCATTGGTGGGCTGGTGGGAAAGGGCTATGCACCGGCTCATGTGCTGATGTGCGGGGATGCAGTGGGAGACCTGAAGGCAGCGGAGAAGAACGGTGTATTTTATTATCCTATCCTTGTGCGCTTTGAGGAAGAGAGCTGGAGTGAATTTGCGACAGATGGGCTGTCCCATCTGCTGGATGGAACCTATGGAGATGGATATCAGCAGGCGGTGAAACAAAAGTTTATGGCAAATCTGGAAAAACGGTGAGTACAGCGCTATTTGTGCCGAGAACGTCACAAATAGTTTTTATCCGACAAGAGAAACTGCATTCGCAAACTGTGTTACAGTTTTTTCTCTTACGGTTCCTCGAAAAAAAACGTTCTCGGAATGGAGGATTATTATGGTAGATATGAAAGCAAAACCCTTCCACTTGACGGAGGAGGACTGTAAGTGGGTGGAAGATACGATAGCGGATATGTCCCTGGATGAAAAGATTGGGCAGTTATTTTTCAATATGGGAGCAAGCAGGGAGGAAGATTACCTGAAAATGACTGTGGATAAGTATCATATCGGTGGCATACGGTATAATCCGGGAAAGGCAGAAGAGATTCACGAACAGAACCGCATTTTACAGGAAAATAGTAAGATCCCGCTGATCATAGCCTGCAACACAGAAAATGGCGGGGATGGTGCCTGTACGGATGGAACTATGATAGGAAGCCAGACGAAGATCGCTGCCACAGGGAATGTGGGTTATGCCTATGAGCTGGGACGTATGGCGAATAAGGAGGCGGCAGCCATTGGATGCAATCTGTCCTTTGCGCCAGTCAGTGATATTATGTACAACTGGGAAAATCCGGTGATCGGCCTGCGTACGTATGGCAATGACCCGGACCGTGTGGCGGCCATGACGAAGGCATACCTGGACGGGGCGCATCAGAATCCGGGATTTTGCTGTGCGGCGAAGCATTTTCCAGGTGATGGCCTGGATTTCCGCGACCAGCATGTGGCAAACAGTGTCAATACCATGAGCTGTGAGGAATGGGACAGGACCTTTGGAATGGTGTATCAGAACCTCATTGATAACGGATTGGAAGCCATCATGGCAGGCCACATTATGCAGCCTGCCTATGCACGTCATTTTAACCCTGGTATCACAGATGACGAAATGATGCCTGCTACCCTCTCACCGGAACTGATTCAGGGACTGCTGCGTGGGAAACTGAAGTTTAATGGCATGATACTGACAGATGCCTCTCATATGGTGGGGCTGACCTGCCGTATGAAACGGAGTGAGGTTCTTCCGGCTGCTATTGCTGCGGGGGTGGACATGTTTCTTTTCTTTAATGAGATGGAAGAAGACTTCGCCAGCATGAAGCAAGGCTATCTGGATGGACGTATCAGTGAGGAGCGGCTGGATGATGCCCTTCACCGGATTCTGGCGCTGAAGGCACATATGGGGCTGCATAAGAAGGCAAAAGATGAGATCGTGCCACCTCGTGAGAAACTGTCTGAGGTGGTGGGCTGTAAGGGACATGTCAGTATGCAGAAAGAAATTTCGGACAAGGCGGTCACACTGGTGAAATATAAAGATAAAGACGTGTTTCCCATCACACCAGAAAGATATAAGCGTATCATGATCGTGCATGTAAAGGGCCTGTCTGCCCCGGGGATTGGTACTCTTTTCGCAGGAAAGTCATCTCCGGCGGAGGCACTGTGTGACAGGCTGAAGAAAAAGGGCTTCGATGCTTTTATCTATGAAAGCCCTCTCGACCAGATGCTGAAAGAGGCGCAGGAGGGCAAAAAACCGGACCTGAATATGTATTTTGCCGGAAAGACTCCCATCAAAGAATTCCGGGAGAATCAGGATCTGATTATTACGCTGGTGGATATCGCAGGAGGATTCCAGCCCGTGGCGAGACCGGCTTTTGGCATGACAAAGGGCGGTGGAGAGATCCCATGGTACGTGTTTGAATTGCCGGTGGTGGTGGTCGGCACGGGACACCCCTTTGTCCTGGCAGATATCCCACAGGCGCGGACTTATATCAATACCTATGACAGCAAAGATTCTACACTGGATGCCCTGGTCACAAAGCTGATGACAGGGGAAGAGGCATTTACCGGGAAGGACCCGGTGGATTCCTTCTGTGGCATCTTTGACACCCATATATAATGGGAAGGAGGCAGTTTCATGCAGATGACATTTCGCTGGTACGGCGAGGGAAATGACAGTATCACCCAGGAACAGGTCAAGCAGATTCCCGGCGTGACAGGTCTTGTGTGGGCACTTCATGACAAGCCTGCCGGAGAGGTATGGGAGACCGGGGAAATTGAAAAAATGCGGCAGCAGATCGAAGGGCATGGATTTAACATGGATGTTGTGGAGAGTGTGAATGTCCACGATGATATCAAGATTGGACTGCCCTCACGCGACCAATATATTGAAAATTATAAGCAGACGCTGCGCAATCTGTCCGAATTTGGAGTAAAAGTAGTAACTTACAATTTTATGCCCATCTTTGACTGGACCAGGACAGATCTCTTTCATCCACTGGAGGATGGCTCCACGGCACTGTACTATGAAAAGGATAAGATTCAGCAGGATTACCGGGAAATGGCAGATTATATCCTGAAAAACCTACATGGCATGACATTTCCGGGCTGGGAGCCGGAACGTATGGCAAAACTGGACGAACTATTTGAGGCCTACCGTCCTGTGACAAAAGAGAAATTATGGGATAACCTGAAATATTTCCTTGAAGCCATTATGCCTACCTGCCATGAAACAGGGATCAAGATGGCGATCCACCCGGATGATCCGCCCTGGGATATTTTTGGGCTGCCCCGTCTTTTGGTGGATAAGGCTTCCATTGAACGGTTTCTGTCCATGGTAGACGATGAATACAATTGCCTGTGCCTTTGCTCTGGTTCCCTGGGAGCCAATATGGACAATGATATTCCGGATATCATACGAAGCTGCTGCCCCCGCATCGCCTTTGCCCATATACGGAATGTAAAGCATTATTCCAATGGGGATTTTTCAGAGGTATCCCACCGCGACTGTGATGGTGATGTGGGGATACTGGAGGTCATGCGTGCCTATCATGACTGTGGTTTTGACGGCTATATCCGTCCGGACCATGGACGCCATATATGGGGGGAGGAGTGCCGGCCGGGATATGGGCTGTATGACAGGGCCCTTGGTATCATGTATATGTGGGGCTGCTGGGATATGCTGGAACGTATGGGCAATGCGGCACATGGCTGAGGCAGCGCAGACGGATGATGTTTCGTAGATACTTTGGATTGGAGGATTGATATGAAAGCATTTATGGATGAGGATTTTCTGCTGTCCACGCCGACTGCGGTAAGGTTATATCACGAGGTGGCAGAGAAACTGCCCGTTCTTGATTATCACTGCCACATCTCTCCCAGGGAAATCGCGGAGGATCGGAAGTTTGAAAATATTTCCCAGATATGGCTGGGCGGCGATCATTATAAGTGGCGTGTCATGCGGGCAGCAGGGATCACGGAAGATAAGATTACCGGAAATGCCACGGACAGGGAAAAATTCCATGCCTTTGCCAGTGTGATGCCAGAATTAATGGGAAATCCCATCTATCACTGGAGCCATCTGGAGCTGCAGAGAGGATTTGGCATCAGTGAAGTTCTCACAGCGGAGAACGCAGACATGATATATGACCAGTGCAATGAGATACTCAAAGGACATTCTGCGCGAAGCCTTATGAGAAAATTTCATGTACATGCCATCTGTACCACGGATGACCCTGTGGATGATCTCAGGTTTCATGGCCAGATCGCATCAGAGACGGGAATGGAGATCCGGGTGCTCCCGGCATTTCGGCCAGACCGGGCAGTAAATATTGATAAAGAGGGATTTTCGGATTATATCCGCTCGTTATCAGAGGCAGTGGGACGGCGGCTGACTTCCACGGCGGCTGTCATTGATGCCCTGTGTGAGCGCATGGATCATTTCAGCGCCCATGGCTGCCTGTGCGCCGACCATGGACTGGATTATTGTATGTATGAGGAACCAGATCCCAGATTGGCAGATAAGGCATTTTCCGCTGCCATGGCAGGAGAATGCCCGGAGAAACGGCTGGCGGATGCATACAAGACACGGGTTACCATTGCCTGTGCAAAAAAGTATGCAGAGAAAAACTGGGTGATGCAGATTCATTTTGGATGTCTCAGAAATATTAACCGGCCACAGTTTGCAAAACTGGGTGCCGATACAGGTTATGATGCTGTCAACAGCCAGTCCGGGGTGGGCAATCTGGCGCCTCTTCTCAATGCGTTTGTGGAAAATGAGGGGCTTCCCAGGACAATTCTGTATTCCCTGGATCCCACAGATAATACAGCCATCACCACTATTATGGCATGTTTTCAGGGAGGCAGTATGGCAGGGAAGCTGCAGCAGGGAAGTGCGTGGTGGTTCAATGACAGCCGTATGGGCATGCGTAAGCAGTTGACGGAGCTTGCCGCCAATGGCGTGTTTGGCCGCTTTGTGGGGATGCTAACGGATTCCCGGTCATTTCTCAGTTATACGCGTCATGAATATTTCCGCCGTATCCTGTGTGAATTGGTGGGAGAATGGGTGGAGAGCGGGCAGTATCCGGAGGATAAAAAATATCTGGATCAGCTGGTTACGAACCTGAGCTATGAGAATACAAAGAAATTCTTTGGATTTTAATGAAAAGCCCGGTGATATGGATTGGCGCTACCGGGAAGGAAAGGAATGGACAGTATGATGGATTTACCATTAAAAGTTGATTTTGCGGGTAAGGTTGTTGTTGTGACAGGAGCTGGCGGCATTTTGTGCGGCACCATGGCAAAGGCGTTTGCCCAGGCAGGTGCGAAAGTGGCGGCGCTGGATCTCAATGAGGAGAGTGTGAAAAAACTGGCGGATGAGATAAAAAAAGAGGGGTTTATCTGTGAGGGGTATCAGGCAAATGTGCTGGAGCGGGAGGCGTTGGAGAAGGTTCACCAGCAGATCCGGACAGACCTCGGCCCATGCGATATTCTGGTGAATGGGGCGGGAGGCAACAATCCCCGTGCCACCACGGATAATGAGTACCAGCATGAGGCAGCATCCGGACAGAAGACATTTTTTGATCTGGACCCGGATGGGGTAGATTTTGTGTTTAAACTGAATTTTCAGGGAACATTGCTGCCGTCCCAGATATTTGGCAGGGATATGGTAGAGAGGAAGACCGGAAATATCCTGAATATATCTTCCATGAATGCGTATATCCCTCTGACAAAGATCCCGGCGTATTCAGCGGCAAAGGCTGCTGTATCTAATTTTACACAGTGGCTGGCAACCCATTTTGCCGGAACTGGCATCCGTTGTAATGCCATCGCTCCGGGATTTCTTGTATCGAATCAGAACCGGTCCCTTTTGTTTCAGGAAGATGGCACACCAACGGAACGTTCGAACAAGATCCTGTCGGGGACTCCCATGGGAAGGTTTGTGGAAAGTGAGGAATTACTGGGTGCGGTGTTCTTTCTCTGCTGTGAGGAGGCAGCCAGTGCCATTACAGGAGTGGTGCTGCCTATTGATGCAGGATTTGCTGCTTATTCGGGAGTATAGAGGCATATAGAAAAGGAGATGAATCAATGAATGAATTAGACACGAAGATAGCAGAGATCGGGATTGTTCCGGTGGTGCGCCTGAACCACCCAGAGCGGGATGCTGTGGCTCTGGCAGAAGCACTCTGTGAGGGCGGGGTTCCTATAGCGGAGATCACATTCCGTGCAGCTGGTGCTGATACTGCCATCCGGCGCATGAAAGAAGCGTGTCCCGATATGATTCTGGGAGCGGGTACGGTTACTGCCAGAAAACATATTGATATGGTGATCGATGCGGGTGGAAAGTTTATCGTGACGCCAGGTTATGATCAGGATCTGGTGGATTATGCAAAGAAGAAAAAGATTCCCATCTATCCGGGCTGTTCTACAGCTACGGATTACCACGCAGCGCTGAAATCTGGTTTGGAACTGATTAAATTTTTTCCGGCAGAGCAGTCTGGCGGGTTGGCGAAGATCAAGGCGCTCAGTGCTCCTTTCCCCATGTTCCGGATTATGCCAACGGGAGGAATTTCCCTGAAGAATCTGGGAGATTATATGAAATCACCGTTGATCGCAGCCTGCGGCGGTTCTTATATGGTGACGGCAGAACTTATCGACAGCCAGAAGTGGGATGAGATCCGGGATCTGTGCAGGAAATCCCGGAAAATTGTGGAGGAGGCAAGGGATTCATGGCAAAAGTGATTACCTTAGGAGAGATCATGCTGCGGCTGGCACCGGCCGGCTACTACCGCTTTTTCCAGAATGACCAGATGCAGGCAACCTTTGGCGGAGGCGAGGCGAATGTAGCGGTTTCATTGGCGAACTATGGAATCCACACAGCATTTGTCACCAAACTTCCGTCTCACGCTATCGGGCAGGGGGCGGTGGACAGCCTGCGCCGGTATGGGGTCGATGTGTCAAAGATCCTCCGGGGCGGAGAGCGTGTCGGGATCTATTTTCTGGAAAAAGGCGCCTCCCAGCGCGGTTCTGTATGCATTTATGACAGGGACCACTCCGCTTTTCAGAATGCCCTTCCGGAAGAATTTGACTGGAATGGTATTTTTAATGGGGCGGAGTGGTTTCATTTCACAGGCATTACCCCGGCGCTGGGTGAGAATGTACGGCTGATCTGCCGCCAGGCCTGCCAGGCAGCGAAGAAAAAGGGAGTGAAGATCTCCTGTGACCTGAATTACCGGGGCAAGCTGTGGACAAGGGAAGAGGCCAGAGAGGTAATGACAGAGCTGTGCCAATATGTAGATGTCTGCATCTCAAACGAAGAGGATGCAAAGGATGTCTTTGGTATTGAAGCAGCAGATACGGATATCTATGGCGGCAGCCTGAATAAAGAGGGATATCAGAGTGTGGCCAGACAACTGGCAGACAGGTTTGGTTTTGAAAAAGTAGCCATTACCCTCCGTACTTCTATTTCGGCAAGTGATAATAAATGGGCAGCGATGCTGTATGATGGTAACGAGTATTGTCTTTCCAGAGAGTATCACCTTCATATCACTGACCGCGTGGGGGGCGGCGACAGCTTTGGCGGCGGGCTGATCTATGCCCTGCTGGACGGGAAACCTACACAGGAGGCAGTGGAGTTTGCAGTGGCGGCTTCGGCGCTGAAACATTCGATTGAAGGGGACTATAATCTGGTGTCAGTGGATGAAGTGGAGAGGCTGGCAGGAGGAGATGCCTCTGGAAGGGTGCAGAGGTGAGAAGGAACACGAAGGGCCGTATGACGCCTGAATCAGCGTCATACGACCCTTGATTTATCACATGACGGAGTGTATAATAAAATTTAACAAGGATCACAATGTGAAGGATATCAATAATGTGGAGGAGAATATATGAATAGTTTGTTTTATTGTAGTGTAAAGAGAAGCGATATGCTAAATGGATTTATTGAAAAACTGGATCAATATTCAGAAGAGATGTCAAAACCAATATATCTGATAGAAAAGGCATTAGGAAATGAGGGAAAGATAGAGGAATATGAATATGAAGATAAGATCATCATATTAATTCCGAAACAAAAGATATTGCTGGTCAATCTTGGGAAAGAGTGCGCTGGATTTAAGGATTTTACGGTTGATTTTGTAGATGATCTGGAATACCTTTCTAAAAGATATGAGTATCAAAAATATCTCGGCAGGAAAAGGAATTGGCAGGATTGTATTGAGATGGTACAATTTGAAGATATTAAAGATTGTGAGATAAACAAGATAATGAGGGATTACCGTATTCCAGTCCAAAATGAACGAACGATCGAACTTTTGATATCATTGCTGATTGGAAGTATAAATGATATTGATAAGATTGGCGTCGAAGTGCCGGAAACTTTACTGGATAAAGTAAAAAAGAAGATAGTTTTATTTGATGGCATGCAGAGTAAATTTATATTTGAAGATTTTGATAAAGATATTATAGTTATTCAAGGGCTTGCCGGAACAGGGAAGACGGAATTATTACTACATAAACTCAGAGAGATTTATGTGAGTGAAAGAGACAGCCGGATTGTATTTACATGCCATAATAAAGTTCTGGCACAGGATATGGTCAACAGAATTCCCCAATTCTTTAATTTTATGAAAGTTGAGGAGCAGATTGAGTGGAATAAGAGGTTATGGGTTTTTTCAAGCTGGGGTTCAAAGAATATGCCTGAGACAGGATTATATAGTTATATATGCCAGTTTTATGGACTGGATTTCAGGAGATACTCATTTACAAATACATTTGATACGGTTTGTCAGTTGGCGATAGAAGAACTGACAAAAAAGGGATCGATAGAAAAATGTTTTGATTATATCTTTATTGATGAAAGCCAGGATTTTACAGATAATTTTCTTCGGTTGTGCAAGATGGTGACAAAGAAACGGATTTATGTTGCAGGAGATATTTTTCAAAATGTATTTGATACGGATATTAAGAAATCAGTTAATAGTGATTTATTGTTGAATAAATGTTACCGGACAGATCCGAAAACCCTGATGCTGGCACATTCAATCGGAATGGGATTGTATGAAAAACCTGTTATCAGGTGGCTGGAGGATGATGAATGGGAGGCATGTGGCTATCTGCCCCAGAGAGAAGATAATAAATTTTTGTTAAAGAGAATGCCCCTCCGTCGTTTCGAAGATATAGATTCATCCGGGTTTATGAGCATACAGATAAAGGCAGCCGAAAAGGAAATGATTCATGAGAAAGTCATTGAGTGTATTGACGAGATCATCCGAACAAATCCTACTGTAGAACCTCATGATGTAGCGATTGTTTTATTGGGAAATAATAAGACCAACTATAATATTGCAGATACACTCTGTATTCTGATAGATGAAAAATATGACTGGGACTCAACGAAAGGTTATGTGAGTAAGGTAAAAGAAAGGAATAAGGTTTTTATCAGTAATACAAATAATATAAAAGGATTGGAATTTCCATTTGTAATATGCATTGAGACCGGCATGATAAGTGATGATATCCGCAAGAGGAATTCTATTTATATGATTTTAACCAGATCTTTTCTGGCATCTTATTTTGTTGTAAACAGCAAGAATGAACAATTCATAAAAATATATGAAGAGGCAATAAAAGAAATCAATAAAAATGGGTATATGGAACTACGGGAACCAGGTGAAGGGGAGAAGATAATGCAGGCTGAAAAGATCAGGATAGCTGCACAGAATAAACGGAAGTCAGTAGAAGAAATGATAAATGAGGTTTGTAATGAATATCCTCAATTGTCAGCAGAGGAAAGAAATGATTTACAGAAAATTGTTCCTTTACGGGTAGTGGAAAGAACAGAGGATGAAGTGAAGTTAAAGACCAGAAGAATAATTAAGGCAATGCTTGATGAGGTGTAGTGATGAAAAAAAATTATTTACATGTTTTACAATATTCGGAACAGAAGATGGGGGCTATCAGAGAACGATATGATATAATACGATATTTGCTTTCTGTAATGCAATTCCTGAATATTGAACCGCTGGATCAAATATCAAATAAGAGTGAGGATGCGGATGTTTTTATAATTGTCGATAAGATGAGCCGTTTATTTTGGGGAACAAATGATAAAATCCATAGTATCCAATACCCCTTCCAGCTAAAGGAATCAGATGGTTTACTGATATCTACATATGACGACAGAAAGATTGATAGCGAGACTATTGCTGTCCTGCTTACAATACTAGAGGGCAGGGAATGTCTTACACGATCCATCGATGATATGTTGGATTATTTTATGGATACAATGAATGATTTTGAGATCAGGGATAATGATTATGCAGGATTTTGTTGGAGACTCTTACTGCACCTACTATCGTTCGAGCCTGGTTACTTAAGGTATGACCATGATGAGAACGAAAAGAGAAGAGATGCGGTTCGGCATCCGGTTGATCACATAGATTTCTTTTACTCTAGTAATAATACATTTAAAGTTGGGTTAAAGGGCCAGATAGGATTAAATGATCTGCAGACAATAGTGAATATTAATGAGAGATGTTGTTTTTTGAATTATTAGAATACCTGTCTACTAATATGATTCAGGTTTTATGCCCCGTCAGCTTGCTGCGGGGCTTTTTAGATGAACGGAAGAACTTTATAGGATGAAAATAGGAGTTGTTATAAGAATGAGTTCATGATACACTAATGCAAAGGGATAACATGAGAAAAGGAAAGTGTGGAATGGAGGGAGAGCGATGGCAAGGACAGTATCGATCGGTGCACAGGATTTTGAAGAACTGATAAGTAAAAATTGTTTTTATATTGATAAAACTTTATTTATCAAAGAATGGTGGGAGAGCGAGGATAAGGTGACCCTGATCACAAGGCCGCGCCGTTTTGGCAAGACGCTGAACATGAACATGCTGGAGCGGTTTTTCAGTTTAGACCATAAAGGGCAGGGAGAGGTTTTTGAGGGACTGAGGATCTGGAAAGAAAAATCCCCTAATGGGGATTATAGATACAGGGAACTGCAGGGGACCTATCCTGTGATTTTTCTTTCCTTTGCCGGAGTGAAAGCAGATAACTATGAAGATGCCAGGGAGCAGATCTTCCAGATCATTACAAATCTGTACTCGCGGCATGAATATTTGCGGGATTCTGAAAAATTGGGGCGAAAGGACAAAGAGTTTTTTGACCGCATTGGCAGGGATATGAGTAACAGTGATGCTTCTATGGCGATCCATCAGTTGACCGAATACTTGTGCCGTTATTATGGAAGGAAGGTGATCATTCTGTTGGATGAATATGACACCCCCCTGCAGGAGGCATATGTAAGCGGATACTGGGAAGAAATCGTTTCCTTTATAAGAATATTATTTAATAATACCTTTAAGACAAACCCCTATCTGGAACGGGCTGTTATGACAGGGATTACGAGGGTTAGCAAGGAGTCGCTCTTTTCAGATCTGAATAATTTAAAAGTTATAACAATGACTTCTAATATGTATTCAACATGTTTTGGCTTTACGGAAGAAGAGGTTTTTACTGCTATGGATGAGTTTGGTTTGATAAACAAAGAGGAAGTAAAACAGTGGTATGATGGTTTTACGGTAGGGGATCGGCAGGATATTTATAATCCGTGGTCGATCATTAATTTTCTGGATGAAGGGAAACTGAAGCCATACTGGGCGAACACAAGTTCCAATGGACTGGTGAGCCGCCTGATCCGGGAGGGAAACCGGGATATTAAGATGCAGTTTGAAGATCTTCTGCAGGGGCATCCGATCCAAAGTGAAATTGATGAAGAGATTATATTTGACCAACTGGATGTGGATGAGAATTCGGTCTGGAGTCTCCTGCTGGCTAGTGGGTATCTGAAAGTAAATGATATACAAGATGATGTTTATGAACTTGAATTGACAAATTATGAAGTGAGAAAGACATTCTGTAAGATGGTAAAACTGTGGTTTCGGAATGACAGTACAGACTATAATGGTTTTGTCAGGGCATTGTTATCCGGGAATGTAAAAGAAATGAATGCTTATATGGGGCGGTTTATTTTTAATGTGATCAGTTCTTTTGATGGTGGGAACCACCCCTCGGAATATACAATGCCGGAGAAATTCTACCATGGGTTTGTATTGGGGCTGTTAGTCGAACTTGCCGGGCGGTATGAGGTTACTTCCAACAGGGAGAGTGGGTTTGGAAGATATGACGTGATGCTGAGACCGCTGCGGCAGGGGGAAGATGGCATTATATTGGAGTTTAAGGTTCATGACCCCAAAGAAGAATCCTCACTGGAGGAAACTGTACAGGCAGCACTGGACCAGATCGAGGAAAAGAAATATGAACAGGCACTCCTTTCCCAGGAGATTGGGGAAGAACAGATCCGTAAATATGGTTTTGCTTTCCGGGGAAAAGAGGTGCTGATTGGGTAACCGGATGATATTAATTCCCATATGGATTGTTGCGTTTTTTGTAGTTCTCGGGTGTAGGGCAATCGCTTAAAAATTCGTTTCAAAGTGGGCGGATCCCATACTGACTCCTGTCCTTATATCGCAGCCCGTTTGCACTAAAGCCGCCACGCAGCAGTCAGCGAGTTATGCGAAGGGCGGCGTATTATTTTTTTGACCGGGAGAAACAGTGTATTTTTTGTGTGCTGTGATATGCCGGACAGGAGACGGAATGGAATCCGCCGCTTTGAATCCCATAAATTTTTAAGCAATTGCCCTGTCTCGGGTGGATATTTTCCTGCCCTGTACAACAAAATGTGATAAAATCAGGAAGAAGGGGTTGACAGAATGAAAAGACCAGATCATAAATTTGAGCAGAGCATGACTCGGCGTCTTTTTGTTATCTGATTTTATCCTATGCATATAAGAATGAGGTTATATAAACCATGGATTCAGTTTGTTTGAATTCATGGTTTTTTGTGTTATAGGAAATTCCGCCATGTGCGGAGCGAGAATTGCCGCAGGCAATTCTTAGAGGGCTGCGGTTCTCAGCCAGCCCTTTTTTGCGCTACAGGAAAGTCCATTTTGTGCGGAGCAGGAATTATGGGGTATGAAAGGATGCAGGGAAAAGAAGATGAACTGACAGTGATTACAAGGGCAAAGGGATTATGCGCTTGATATCATAGAAAACATCTACTTTGCATACACAAATTGATTCTAGCTCAACGGCGCCAATTTGACCCCGTTTCTATAACTGCTATTTTTCGAATGTGTGTGTTAGTTTCAATCGCCGTAGCCACCGCTACAACGTCGATTTTCTTTCTTGTATCTGAAACAATTATTCTGCGTGAATGTATCAAAGACTTAATTTTCGTTGTACTAGGGATAGGAAGGCCCGTCCTTGGCGAGGAGAAACACATAGAGCGTTTCTCCTCTTATAGGATTAGGATGCCAAAAGGTCTGAATTTCCTTTGCAGGCCGATTTCCTCAATCTTGCACCACAATATCTATCAACGATGCGCCGCACCGCCTCAAGATATTGTAGCACAATCTTGAAAAAATTTCATCCGTGCGAATTGTCGGCACAGAAAAGAATATAGTTCCCATAAAACAGAATATAAATCAATATCACTGTCTGGCTGTCTGTTGGTATCATGGATTAAAAAAGGAGTGGCTCAGACGATGAACAGAATGATAAGCGATGGGGAGGTTATAGAGATCGGCAGGAAATTGAAGGACTTAAGGGAAAAGCTTAACCTCACACAGCAGGAATTCGCAGATAAACTGTACTGGGATGTGTCATCTTATCAAAAGATCGAGAGCGGGAAAACTTTGATGACACTGGATAAAGCGATACAGATCCACCGGGATTACGAAGTGGATCTGAATTACTTTGCAGCCAATGATCCCTATGATGAAGAGGAAGCACTGAAACAGGTTATCTCAAATGTTTCCAGAGAGAAAAGTACCAGAATGATGATCCGCCTGCTTGAGTATTTTGTGCGCTTATTGAAAGCAAGTCTGAGAGAGTGAGATGAAACAGATACTTATACTGGAAGATAATGATCTGACAAGGAACAAGCTGGTTCGGCTGATGGATACGATGGAGCAGGAAGTTGGCGTATTTGCATTTTCCAATCAGGAAGAGGCGCTTGGATGCGCTTTAACACATAAGATTGACCTCTATTTGGTAGATATCATTTTATGTCCCAAAGCACGGAACGATTTTTCGGGAATCCGGTTTGTGGAAAAAATAAGGGAATGCCCATCTTGTGCCACAGCGGAGGTTGTCTTTATTACTTCCCTGGCCGGACTGGAGATCGATCTGCTGCACCGTGTGCATTGTTATGATTATATTGAAAAGCCGATTGATGAAGAACGGATCACACGGCTTGTTGATGAGATTCTTACCCGGGGGGAGAAAACATCAAAGCTGCCGGAACGGATCTATTTCAGGAATGATGGTATTACCTACCCCATTGATGTGGAAGAGATCCGGTATGTGGTCCATCAGAGCAGGATGTTATTTATCTATACGGGAACAGAATGCATTGAAGTACCAAACCTGCCGTTAAAACGGTTTTTGAGCCAGGTGAGGGATTCTGTATTTCTGTCGCCATTGAAGGGGACGGCAGTCAATATTGCATATATTGATTCGATTGATTATGTCAATCAGTATATTTACATAAAAGAGATAACAGAGCCAATCAGTATGGGTTCTGTTATGAAAAAGAGATTTCGTAAAGAGTACGAAGCATATGTGAAGCGAGGTTATTGAAAATGATATATGTATCAGTGACCGGCGCTGTCATCCTGGAATTGTTATGCAATATATTTTTATTAAATGGTTTACAGGGAAAACAGAAGAAAATCCCGACATTCTGGGCTGGCATTTATGTGGCTGCAGCAACAGTTTATATCATGATCGTACCAGATAGCTGGACAAATGCCTGTTATGTACTTACATTTTTGTATGTTGTATTAGGTTATCATGTTTCATGGAAAAACAGCCTGGTCACAGTGGTAGTAAGTTTATTGCTGGGCGGAATTATCGAATTAGTATGCCTGTTTCCTTTTGTGTTTATCTTCCGGGGATACT
>CANRWA010000031.1 GCA_947643415.1 uncultured Clostridia bacterium
AGATATACACTTCAGGTCACACTCTTTCCCTACACGACGCTCTTCCGATCTTGGTTTTATTGATGTGTATGGATTTAATGTGTCAATGCCCTACTTCGGGCTTCTGCCATTTCTACGCACCATCCGCTCCGACTTTCTCTGTAACTGCTAGTTGTGTCAATGCCCTACTTCGGGCTTCTGCCATTTCTACCGTGCAAAAAAAATATTTAAGAAAGGATGAAAAAGAGTGTCAATGCCCTACTTCGGGCTTCTGCCATTTCTACATATTAAGATTTTCTAATAAATAAGAAAGGAAATGTGTCAATGCCCTACTTCGGGCTTCTGCCATTTCTACAAATATCTCCATATTTTTCTATCTTTTTAATAATTTGTGTCAATGCCCTACTTCGGGCTTCTGCCATTTCTACCTAGTAAAATTCCATATGATAAAAATATTGCTGTTCTGTGTCAATGCCCTACTTCGGGCTTCTGCCATTTCTACTTACAAAACAAAAGAGATCGAATATGAAATATATTTGTGTCAATGCCCTACTTCGGGCTTCTGCCATTTCTACGATACCACTTCACAAATAACGTTTTTTCGGCATCTCACAGATCCATTTTTACACATAATTGTCTAGACAATTTAAATCACCCTTCAATTTAAGCCTATTTTTTGTTTTTTATAGAATTTTAATAATCTCTACTAATCTATATTATATAAGATAATCCATCTACACGCAAGGAAATTATTCTTATTTTTCTAATCTTCGATAATCCTCTACAAGTTTTATGAATTCATCTAAATTTTCCTGAAGAAATTTTTCAAAACGATCCAGATAATTTTTTAAATTTTCCTTTAACCTTTCAGCAGAAACAGGATTTATATTAAATCCAAAATGATTGATATCATTCCTTCCATCTTTTACATCATTTCCCAGCATCGCAATCTCAATTGGCAAAGTTGCTAAAATCTCATTATACTTCTCTATTTTTTTCTCATCTCCCTCTGCATTTAAAAATTGATACCGTGCAAATTTGTCTTCATTGACTGCATAGTTCTTAATATCTTGGCAGATTTCAGAATCAAATTGCTCCTCTTTTATTAATTCAAAACCAGTTTTTTTGTTATAATAATATAACGCATTCATCATAGTCCCAATCACACCATCCCGGTCTTCCTCTGATATATTATCCACTCTATATATATCACAGAGGAATGTTTTCATTGTTTCCTCCAAGGCGGTATAACCCTGTTGTGTCATATTATTCTGGATACTCCATTTTACCACTTCCAGACCTATCTCATAATCCCTTTCTCTCTCAAACCGGCTAAAACTTTCTTTTGCTTGTTCCAACAAACGATGAAGTGGTATGATTTCCATTGTCTGCTTCGACCGGTCTTTCTCAACCTCTCTTAAATCCCTGATAAGCACATTTTATATTCTTCTTTTCCCTTGTCTTTTTCTTCTCTTTCCCTGCATTTGACAGTCTCTCGGCATCCACTCCCCGGCATGTTGCTATCGTAGCAGCCAGATTTTTCATTGCTTGAATAGTCTGTCCGATTCCCGACCAGTTCTTTTTCTCCTCATCCAGCATATTTCTCGTTTTTTCTTGAAATACTGTTTCTATTTTATCTGCATTCCCATACTGGATAAATGCTTCTGTCGCACTTGTCCACTGCAGAATCTCATTATAAACCGTAAGATCTACAATCGGAGCAATTCCATTATGGTCTCAGGCAGCTTCATAAGTGCCATAATAAATGCCACCAATCTGACAGCCTTTTGTTACTCTGGCATAATTTAGAATAATGATTGCCAGCATGGGGATAGAGCAAAATCCATGGGTAATGTCAAAAATAATTTCATCCCCCTCTTCTATCTCTGAATAAATAGCCTGAAATACAGACCATATTTTGTTCTGAGTGCTGGCATCTTCTATCGGAATCCCTTTTGTCCTATCATCTGCTCCAAACTCCTGTTCCAGTAAATATTTTAACCCCTTCCTTTCATTTCCTTCTATTACCTCTGTCTTTGATGCGGAGTTCTATTTTTTTGCGGCAGATTCTTCCCATTTTTCATATACCCGGTTTTCCCAATTCCTCTTTTTTGCCTCACTGGTAAGGAAGATTGAGCTTTTCCCATTTTCTGATAACTGATCTTTGAACCGCCTGATTAAGGCTTCCTGAATATACTGCTGTTCCCCAGAATTGTAATCTTGTAATTCATATTGTATCGGTTCATATAATCCTATCCCTAATACAGAAATAAAATGTACTGCCATAATTAATCCACTCCTAACTTAAATATGAATCTGTAATCTTTAGTCCGCCTAAAAGAATTTTTTGGACATTCTCTGGCGTAATCCTCATCTCTATGCCATGTTCCTTCATATATTCACACAAAATCCCTTCATCTCTATTTCTTCTTTCACTGCTTCTCTTATCCTCCGCTGCATGATTAATATGATTGCGCAGATACTTAATTGCCAGATAATAAAGCATAATATCAAATAACTCCTTTTTTGATAAACAATCGGTATAAGCAGCTACATCATCCAATCGAGATAATATTTCAAGTGTCATAATTTTCTTTTGATATGTCTTTTCGCTCCCAGAAACTGATCTATATTTATACATCTCGTTCAATTCCTGCTCACTATCCAAAATGAAAGCGTAACATAATCGAGAATTATTCTCGAAGCTATTTATCAATGCTTTACCCGAATTTTGTTCTACTCTTATGCCATAACGCATAATATCCCCTTTAACTTTTCGGCTTTTATAGTTTATATCTGAATAATTTTCATTTAGAAACTTATACAATTGATTCAATGACTTTTTTATCACTTCGTCCTTACAATAATTCCTGACTTCTCTTAGATTCCGAACATAATCTGAATTTTTTTCCTGCATCTGCTTAACTTTTGTTATCTGTTTCCTGAATGCATATAATTGATCTTCATCCTCTCGCAGAACCCATGCATACAATTTCTTATAAAAACAGTCCGCCTCTGAAGATTCTTCGTTATCACAGGGTTCTTTATTTATCATTCCCTTATCATAATATACAACTGGCATCTTTTCTACATACAAAGTCAACGCCTGCTGCAACAGGTCATTATCGACACACCATCGGATCAGTCCCGGATAAGTGAGGGAGACATTTCCCCTTTCCATGTAAAATTTCTTTTTGATGACCTTCAGCAATTCCTGAAACATTTCTACCTGGATATCTGCATTCCCTGATTCGGCATTATCCATTTGATCATATTCTTCCAGTTTGCGGATTGCCCCTGTCAGCTTACCCAATACCCGGTCAACCTCCCGCACATTGCATAACTGGATTACCTGGGCAAATTCCTGGATGCTCTCTGCCAATTCTCCTGTAGGTTCATGCCTGGCAGAATTAAATATATTATTAAGAAGTTTTCCACTTCCTGTTTCCACAAACTGACTAACCGCATTGAGAAGACGAAACATATCATATATGTACAAAAGTGAGTATATCTTTTGATCATTATAGTTTGAATATACAATATCTATACACGATATATTAATGAATTCCAGATATCGGATGAGCACTGTGGTGAGAAAACTGGTATCACGAAATCCTCCTGTATAATCAATATATACATTTCCATAATCCTGTAATGCATTGTTAATCCCCCGATAGACTGACAATGCCTTTTCCTGCTGGTTGCTGATATCTTTGTTCTTTCCCATCTCTCCCATGACAAAATCATAGGGAACCAGTACAAAATTCATTTTCTTATGCAGATAATCTTCTACCATTTTCTGAAAAAGAAAATATGCCGAATCCGCCTTTCCATCCTCATATACTTTCTTCGATACAATACATATGATCCTATCCACAGGTTTTCCATCTTCATCAGCACGTTTTAGGAGATATTTCACTGGGGCATCATTTGTCTCTCTTCCCAGTATCTCCTGACCACTCCCATCTACTGTATATGTATTCATCTCCGCCTTTTCGTGTTTTTGGCTTAGAAATGTAATGATTGCTGTTTTTTCCATCTATGTTCCCCCATTTTATTTATTCCACATAGTATTTCCGAAATTTTACAAATTTGTACTCTGCATGTTTCACTGTCCTTTCGTCTACGTGTTCTTCTTCTACCAATCTTTCACTACAAGCTGCCATAACAAGTATACCACTTTTCGAAAGTATTGTAATAACCTGATACGCCAATGTAAATTCTCCCTGACAAAGTACAGCAGATGGTTTTTCTTCCACTATTTCCTTTGCGTATTTCTGTGCCAGTTGAAAGATTTCATCCTCCCCAGCACTGACCGATACATTAGGAAACGGAATATCTTTGATAACATTACCATATTTCAAAGCTGCACTATATTGTTCTTTACTCCAGAAGCGAGAAGGATGATTTGTGAAATTAATAAAGCATCCTTTTTCATTCATTTATATTTCCCCCTTTATTCCCCACCATCTCCTGTTCGTTTCACACGTGGTTCCATTGCCGTCAGATATTCTTTAAACCTCATTTCTTTTCTTGAGTTTGGCATACCATTTTTTGTCCCCACATGATTTTTTGCATACCATTCATAACCTTTTGATTCTTTACTCAGTTTCGGGTAGGAGAAATGTTCATCCGATTTCAGTTCAATACTATCAAAGCCTGTCATCTTGTGAAAATTCTCTATTATACTACTTCCTGACTGTCTTTTAAACATTTCCTCGATCTCTGAAAAATCTCCTGCATAATATGGATCACGCTTCCGCTGAATAGTGTCCTCTTCTATTCTATATGATTTAATCTCTATCTTATCTACTTTACACGCAATAGATCCAAAACCAAGTGGTTTTGCCATACCGATCTTATATCCATATTTTTTCTTCATAAGATCCTGCACCTCTTCACCTGTATTTATCAAATAGGCCAACTGATCCAATGTTGCTTTCGTAATCTTATCAAAATACATTTTTCCGCTAAAAATATTTCCTGTTTGGATTGGTCTGATTGTAACATTCCGCCTATTCGGCTTTTCCGTTACTATATTCTCATCTTTCAGGTTCTGATGCCAATAAAACTTTCTACCAGCAAGTCTCCCCTGTTCTACATGCAGATCTCCATTTGCATCAATATAATAATCATATGTCCAGAATTGTGCCCCATTACCCTGACCGTCTAATGGCCGCTCTACATAAAATTCCATATTATTCAATTTTGGTGATGACAACTCAGGTAAAGTAACCCTATCCAGATAATAGTCTCTATTATTTTTCCTCTTTTTCACAGTAAGATCAGTAAATCGTATTTTAGAGGATTTACCTTCTCCTTCTGGTGTTACTGTACCAAAAAGTTCACAGGCCGCACAAAAACCACTTTCCCCTGTACAGGGAGCCAGTTCTCCTGCTAACTTTTCCAAAGTATTATCATAAATTTCCCTGGTCTTGCATGCAGGCGCCAGAAACACTTTTTTTTCAAACTTGTCCCCTAACCTACAGTAATAAACTGGAAAATATTCACTGCCATTTCCCTTTTTAAATTCTTCGAATCCAGCCCTATATTCCTTATAATATTTGTCAGGCTCCAGTTTATTGGATGCATATATATCCAGCAAGTCGTCTAATAAAGATATCTTTATGTCTTTTCTTACTGGACTGCCACCATTCGTAATAGGAGAAAATATATGGCAGCAATGTTTCTTTGATCTACCACCCGGACTTTTTTCGCCTTTTATAATATAGCCTTTTGTATAACCCTCCGTATTCTGTGTCTCATTTTGGCACAGTTTCACTTCCGAAGCTAAGGGTTTAATTGCTCTTCCATTTTTTTTCCGTTTATGCATTTTAAATTCAACACAGGAACCTTCAGGAAAATCTTTTTGGATATAACACCTTCTGTTTCTATGTTCTGTATCATTTACCCAGTTTAGATCATCCTTTTGGCTATTTGCCCCCTTGGTCCTCCACAAAACATCTATGGCCTGATACAAATCATAACAATTTTTCCCTCCATCCACTGTTTCTCTCCGCAGCAAACCAGCCTGATAGGACTCCATTGTCCTTTTAGATAGCAGCATATCACTGTCAAGAGCAGACATACAGGAATTAGTGAGAATTTCATAATTGCTTCGGAACATCCCCCGTATCTCACTACCAGGTATGACTGGCTCCGGATCTGGTATATTTGTTCTGTTTTCAACTTTACTATAATCCACATAGGAGGAAAATGCATAAGACTTATGTTCTCCGGATTTCTCCATTTTTCCATAAAAATGATCAAAACTGGTATTGGGAATAAACAAAGGTGTTTTTGTCAAAATGGAATATTCTATTACCCCACTAATCAATTCTTCTCCATCAATACTTTCTGCCTTTGATTTTTTCTCCCCCATGGGGATAAAATTATATGGATTTATAAAATTATACATCGCCTATCCCTCCATTGCCAATCTGTAATCATCTACTTTTGCCATGCCCTGTTCATTATAGGAAATATGATTGTACACTATTATAAAATCATTTGTTATCCCATTCTCTGCTTTCTTAAATATAGGTTCTATCATAATTCTCTCTTCATATACTTCATCCTTATTTTCAGTGCCGAAATCTGCCAGATGCTCAATGGCACACAAATCCTCTGCTACTATATCTCTCCTACTATCTGATGAAACCGCCCGGTACTCCCGTTTGCTGTCAAAAAGATGTATTTCCAGAATTTCATCTGACAACAGATCTTTCATTCCCTGTTCCACTGCATTCTCTTTCACCCCAAAAAGACTGTCCAGTTCTTCTATTGACCCATATTTCTGAAAAAAAACTTTTTCCCTTGTATAGGCAATCATATAACCCCTCACTGGTATATTGTCCTTTTGTGCAATGCTATTCCTTATCCTGTTCCATTTCATATTAGTACCCCTTTCTTAATGCAGCAAGCTCCCTCATACATTCCTTCTCTGTAATTTCCTCATTCCATATATTCTCTAATTTTTCTATATCCGCTTCAAAAATTCCTCTTCCCACGGCTGTTTGTCCACCCACCGCCAGATATCCTTCTTTAATCTCTTCAATCACCAGCGACAACAGAGCAATCAAGGGATAATACTCCCTGACATTATCTGTTTTCTGCACCAGCATTGTCAAGATTGTCCTGCCTCCAAAGTATGCCCTTTCCGTATAAAGCGCCCCATCCACTGTTGATGCATCAAACCGGTTAATCTTATTTCGCGTGGATTTCATAGGAATAGCTCCCCTTAGCTGACTTTCTTTAAACACTACCATGGACTGCTGTCCTTTACTTTCTCCTTTCCCCAAAGTATCTACAAACCCAAACCACTGTCTGAGTTTCTCATTTATGGCAGGTATTTTCAGCTCATGAAGAATATTTCTGGCACAATCCCGAATCGCCCCATTCCAACTGGTGCCAGGAATCACAGGCACTTCTTCCTTTCCCTGTCCATGGATTGTAAGATGCTCAAAGTCAGCCTCTTCTGGTTTTGTAGAATACTTTCTTATACTAATTCCTCCGGTCAACCGCAATGGAATCTCTATATGTACATATTTTTCCTGCTTCAGCCCCCTCTCCCAATCCTCCCAGACTGATTTTTCATCACACTCATTCCCTGAAAGGCAAAAATCTACCCATTGTTTATATTCATTTGCCTTTTCTTTCATACTGAAAACATGTTTGTAAACCTTATTCACCTTAATCCAGCCACAGCCCCGGTTTTTTCTGGCACCAAGACGTATTTCGCCTTTATTTAACGCACTCAAAAGACACTGAACAACCGACAGATCATCTGGCAGCCCTTTTTCTGCATCCTTTTCTCTATATACTTTTTCTATATGTAAAATTGCAGATGCACCAGTCTCAATGATCTCATAATCAAACTTGTTGTCCACTGTTTTTTGTTCTGTTAATTTTACCCCATCACGCTCTGAAACAATATTTCTACTATTCTCTTCGTCAAAATAAACATCTGAAATAAAGAGTGAGCTCATACATCCCTCTTCACCATTTTCTTTGCTGTTTTTGGAATATCCAAATACTCCTTCCTCGTCCTTCTTCTGCCCCATATACCGGCGAAATGCACCTGCAATAGAAGATCCAGGCACAAATAACCGCCTCTCTCCATCACGCATTACATCAGAATCTGTATTTTCCTCTATTCCCCCTGACAAGGACAATGGTGATGCCAGTGTCAATTCTGCCGCGATATAATATCTGCTCATAATTTTATTCGTCATAATCTGCCACCCCCTGTCTGGCTTTTGTTTCTCTCTGTCTTACAACATATTTAATCTGTGTCAATAATTCTGCCAGATAAGACAATTCCCACTGACTTGCACTGCTTTCATTATAAACCCCACAGATATTATATTTTTCTTCAAATTCATCTATTAACAGCCTTAAGCCCCGATGCCTTGTATTATCTTGTGATGCACCATGTCCATCCAGCACAAATTTTATAATTGACTCGGCACATTCTTTTTTCCGATCTTTTCCTTTCGCTTTCTTTCCAAAGCGCTTTTGACAATTTTCCCACACGCCAGCCACTGAATCGTTTTCTCTGCACATAAGCATCATATTGCTTACAGTGGGTTTGAGAACGGAGTCAAATTTTTTTAACTTCTTATCCCTTGCTATCTCAGAAGCTTTATACCGAAGAAATTCCTTTAGACACTTTGCCAGCATTTTCTGTACGAAGTCTTCCTTTGCCACATCTTTTATATCATACTTTTTCTTTTCTTCCTGACTCTGTCTTTCTTTTTTGGCCTGATCAGCAAATATACCCGTATATGTACCCGAATCAGCCAGAGGGCAGACCATTATCTCTCCAAATCCTTCCAGACATCGTTCGCCAATCCAGAAACGTCCTGTCCTTATCTTATATTTCTCACCTACAGGAAAATGAAAAACCAGAACTGTTCCCTTATCAAAAGCATATATAGTCGGTTTACGGCAGTCCCATGTCACATTATATCCCCCAACAGACGTGATATTTGTATATTTTTCCACCTGCATTTCCTGTTCTTCGCATCTCCATCCATCCATAATATTCTCCAGTATCTCTTTCTGAAGATCAACCACATCTGTGGAATACATTGCCTTATCATTATAAATAATTGTTGGGGATTTAAGCAGCACATAGAATGAATTCAATGTTTCTTTTTGGTTTTCCTGCATCGTCCCCGCTTTTATAACCTGTATCCTGCAGCCGCCATATTCCCCATTTCGCCCATATCCGACCATGCAATGGTCATCTTCGTCAATTAGCCGGAAAACTTTCTGAATGAGACCGCAATCCCCTTCAATAAATCCACGGAACATCTGTCCTTCCTTGATGGATGAAATCTGATAAAGCTGGCTGCCTTCCTCTCCCTTAAGGCTTCTGCCGATAGATTTATCCTTCGGACGGCTGTGATGATATCTGTCCTCTCTTTCAACAGAATATCGGATCAACCTGCCATCCTCTGCCATATTGACATAACAATGCTTTGCCTGGCTTAGCTGGATGCCTTCATCACAAGCATGTGTCTTTCTGTCTGAATAGATCTTATTCCGATAATTTCTCTTATCATTTTTTATACTAAATACGGAAGCAGGTATCTCGTAAAGCCGTTTGCCATCTACTGCCGGATATGCATTGGAACAATGTATCCTTCCCTCTTGCAGCCATTGGGTAAACGTCGCTCCTTCTCCTTTACCCTTTAACCTCTGACCCAAAATACCAAGAATCTTAGCACCCTCAATATAGTCCATGGAAGACGCCTCCTGCTCACCCACGGATTTACAAATCACCGGTTCCTCCAAATATATCTCATACTCCAGCCATGTACTGTTTTCCATAACATGTATAATATTTGTGCCTTTTTCACTTTTTTGTAACTTGCTGTCGATATCCAGCAAAGTAACCTTCACTTCCCCAAGCCCTCTTGTTCTCGAAACTCCAATATGACGAAAGACCGCCAAACATTGCTTCAGATTGTCTTCTAGCACAGGATCCTCTGATAAAAAGAGAATCTCTGCTTCAAATACCAATCCTTTATCTGCTACCCGAATTGTCCTCAATGACTGGTCATCTGCCACACCTGTATCATAGTTTAGTGCAGTTTGTGTCCGAATATAAGAATGGCAATTCAGTACATTCTGTGGATGAAAAAGCGGAGTTCCCGGCATATTTTTGATTATTTCCATTTTGTGGCCCCGCTCTTTGATATAAGCGTTTTTTATCACAACCTGTCCCCGCTCATTTCCCTGTTTTCCAAATATCTTTTCTATATTGATAGCTGCTCCCCAGTCATTCAACTCCAATGCACATTCCCGAAGACATCCCTTTATCCTCTTGCCGGGAATATAGGGAAAGCCAAAATCATCATGGCAAATATCCATATCTACTGCACTATTATATATACCACCATCTGATACACAAGTATCGCTCAATAATTCTATCTCAAGCTTCTTTTTCTTCATTTGTAGTCTCCTCCTCTTCCGTCTTCAGCAAACTGTAATCCATAATTTCCAGTGCGTCATACCATCTGGCAATCACATTCTTCCTATCTTTCAAATACATATGACTGGAACATTTCTGTCCATCAGGCATTTTCCATTGCCTTGAATCCAAAAATGCCGCCAGTAAGGCAATCTGACTTTCTCCCAAAGAATATGTATTGCGGATTTTCTTGGCAAAAGATCTTGGAATCTTCCGGGTATCTGAAAAATATTTAATGTCTCTCTTCAACTGTTCATAATTATTATATTTAAGACCACTCCCTTCCACATCATAAGCATTGACTTGGTTTAGCGGATCGCCCTCTGACAACATTGGCACGTAATATGGACGGATAAAAAGCCTTTCACCAGATGCTGTAATATATTCCTTCTCTCGGATTCTTTTCACATCCAGACATTGGATATTTTTACAAATCTGAAAATCAAAGAAGTTCCCTGTTTTTTCAAAATAATATGGATAGGATGATCCCATTCCATCGGACTGCTCCCTTTTCTTAACAGATTCTGATTCAATGCCAGCCAAATATCTCTGCATTGAGATAACTTCATATTTTCCTGCTTCTGTCACTTGATAATATGCCTTATTTTCCTTTGCCTTTGCTGCATTTTTGGCCTCATCACAACAGCTCTCTGCCACCTCATAAGCTGTTCCAAAAGGAAAATGGCTGTGTATATATGCAATACCTGCACATACGCTAAAACCATACTCCTGAATATCACTATCCGAAATTTCTCCATGACCATTTCCCATAAGGCCTGCATTCATTGTGAGTTGAGAAATCTTCTGACAGAACCATTCCACTGTTTCCATACCAATAAAAGCATTACAAACATACGTAATATCATCACCGGCAACAACTACTTTACGCACAAACCGCTTTTCACTGCCCAACTTATTATCCCTGCCCATTTCCTCGAACCTCTGACGCATCTGTTCAAAGGTTCTTAGATATGAGTACTTAATATTATAAGAAATCTGACGCATCCATGTAACTGCTTTCTGATAGTCTGTAATATTCTCAATGAGCTTACGAATACGTAATCCCATATTATTTCCGTCTATATGAACTACTGCAATCAGACTGTTTTCTCCTCTTCTTGCATAATTGTCCAAAATTTTATCGATATCTTTCTCCTTAATATTTTGATCTTTGGCATTCCACTTCAAATATGTCTCTCTGCTCATCCCCCTATCAGTTTTACTTCCCAGAAGTTCTGACTGATCAACGACTGGCAACCCTGTTTTTAACTCTGCACACATTACAGGCAATGTCCCTAATGGCTTGGTAATAGTCATATTTGATTTAACCTGATTCATTTTATCAAAAACGTGCTTATAATCTATTGCATAATTCTCTGTCATCGGAATATAAACCGAGGCTAACTGTAATGAATATGTCTTTTCGATAATATATTTCGCCATTTTCTTATTAATTTCTATACACAAATTTTCATCCCGAAAAGATACAAATGCATTGCCACCTCCTATATATAATACTTGTACATCTTTTGCCTTCTCATGATCATAAGGCTTTGGCCTGTTTTCCTTCTCATTCTCCCACTCAATTTCTGTACTGCGAATCCTCATTTTATCCTTTAATTCCCTACACGACCTAGTCAGTGCATGAGTAAGAATATTGTCAATCAACACAGATGCCCCCATTGCATCTTTTAATTTGGATGTGGTATAAATATACCTCTGAATCCCCCGTACATCATACATCGCCAGTACTCTGCCTTCTAATTCCATATCCGTCAGTTCCTCCTTTTTTATAGTAATCCTTATCCCCTACCTGCTGATCTCATCAATCAGCATCATCCGGTAAGTCATGGTTCCCCCCTGTACTTCCCTTGTCTTTTCCTCTGCCCGCTCTGCTGCCTCATTCATCCATTCCACGGCAGCATGGACAGCATCCCACTCTGATATTGGCTGTGATATCATTACAGTTCCCTCCTGCCCCAGCCTTCCAGCATCTGTTTCTGCTTTCCGGACTCCGGCCAGACAGGTTCCTATCAATTCCGAAAGCATACAGCCGCTTCCCGTGATCCTTGCGGAGAGGGCAGATCCGCCCTGGCACACCTGAAAACGGTCTTCCAGCACGATCAGGTCCTCAATACCAGATACAACAATGACCGCCCCTGTCTGCCTGGACAGCCGTCTCGCATCCACCAGACATTGTTCCATATTTGTTTTCTGCATGACCTGCGACTCTTCTGCGTCCACAAAAGACCGAAATTCTTCTTCCTTTCCCGTTCGAAAAAGCAATGATAATGAATGTATCTCGGAAGCATTTCCCCGAATAGCCGTAAGACGCAGTTCCTTCATCAGCCGAATGCTGGTTTCACGGCGCAAAGCAGTAGATCCGGCAGCCACCGGATCGAAAACAATGGGATGGTTCAGGGAATTCGCCGTCTTTCCGGCCCGAAGCATCGCCTCTCTGGATGCCACCGCTCCCAGGTTCAGAACAAGACCATCACAAAGAGAGGTCATTTCCGACACCTCATCCGGATCTGATGCCATAACAGCACTGCCGCCCGCCGCCAAAATAATATTGGCGCAGTCGTTAACCGTAATCATATTAGTGATAGAGTGAATCCTTGGACAAGTCCTTCTTATACTCTCTATGATCTCATCTCTCATTTTTGCCCCCATTCATAAATCGACTTACAGTCCTTTAGCTCAACGGCGCCAATTTGAACCCGTTTCAAATTGGCGCCGTTGAGCTATTTTAACATTTCCTGTAATTTTACAAGCGAACCTGACTTCCTCATACTAAGAAGAGCCACATATCCCAGCAGCGCCCCCACGATACATGCCGGCATAAAAAGCGGAATATAATAAAATGGCGAATCCAGTTGTTCCACACCAAACCCATAATACATAACATAATAGCTGGCAATGGCGCTGAGTAATCCGGTTCCAAGAATCTCTCCTGCCACAGCAAGCAGCATATTTTTTGTTGTCTGATAGAATATCCCTGCGAGAAGCGCACCGATCACTGCACCGATCACCGCTGTTACCGGACGCCCTGTCAGCAGCATACGCATACAGCCTGTGAGCAATGCCGAAAGGAAAGCATAAATCGGTCCCACCAACACAGCACAAATCACATTAAAGAAATGCTGGAAAGGAACCACAAAGGGAAAAGATACAAATGTAGATAAAAGGAAACTCAGGCACGACATAAACGCCGTGAAACATACTTTTTTTATATTCATAGCCTTAATAATAATTTTTACCTCATTGCATATTTTTTTGCCGCCTGCGCAATATTCAGGCAGTGATCCGCCACTCGCTCCAGATCCACCAGAATCTCACTATAGAACAGTCCCTGATTGGCTTCACATTTCATCTTGGCAAGACGCTTAATATTGCTGTTGCGCATCTTCTCCACCATATCATCAATATCTGCTTCCAGGTCATAGATAACGGTATAAAGCTCTTTATCTGGTTCAACAAAGTAATCACACGCCAGATCATAGATCCGATAGACAGAATCACACAATGCTTTCAGTTCTTTCAGTGCTTTTCCTGAGAATTTCTTTTTGTTTTCCTTTAACTGGTTCGCATAGCCCAGCATATTCTCAGCATGATCTCCGATACGCTCTAAATCTGTTACAATATGATACAGGTTGCCGACATGCATAGCCTCTTTGGCAGAAAGCCCCATCTCACTGGTACGGATCAGTGTAGCTGTAATCTCTTTATTAAGAAAATCTACGGTGGACTCATTTTCATCAAAAGCCTCATTCGACAATACTTTTTCCGCAAAATATGCCTTGGTGGAAGATTCCAGGTTGTTGCGCACAAGACCGCACATTCGGCCAACTTCCTGATCGATCTGGCCGATAAGTACAGTGCCGGACTGATAGCCTGACTCATCAATAAAGTGCAGCTCTGCAGCCTCTTTCTTATCCTTCCCGCGGATGATCCACTGCGCCATCCTGACAAGGTAGTTAGAACAAGGCAGGAGGACAATCACGGTTACTAAATTGAAGATCGTATTGGCATTGGCGATCTGACGGCTTGGGTTGTCCGGCGATGTAGATGCGATCCAGTCCAGCAACGCCGGGAAGATGGAGGATGCAACCATAAACAGCAGCATACCGATACTCTCAAACAGAATTACGATAAGTGCCACCCTCTTGGCATCCTTACGCCCACTGAGGGATGCCAGGGCAGGTGCCACGCTGGCACCGATATTCATACCCAGCATAATGAAAAATGCCTGATGAAATCCCATAACACCACTGACTGCCATCATCTGCAGGACACCTACTGATGCGGAAGCGCTCTGGATGATCACAGTAAAAATAATGCCGACAAGGACACCCAGGATCGGATTGGAGAACTGTTTCAGGATATTCTGAAACCAATCCTGCCCTGCCAACGGTCCCATTGCTTTGCTCATTTCACCAAGCCCTATAAAAAGAATTCCCAGGCTGGCAATAATCTGACCCACATTTTTAACTTTCGGTTTCTTGAAGAACATAGTAATTGCCACACCCACAAAGGCAATGACCGGTGCGATCTGCGAGATATTGAACGCAATAAGCTGACCAGTAATCGTAGTACCAATCTTGGCTCCCATCAGGATGCCCACAGACCGCTCCAGTTCCATCATCCCCGCATTGACAAAGCCTACTACCATGACGCACATAGCGTTGGAGCTCTGGATCAGGGCAGTCAGTCCCGCCCCTACCATCATAGCAATAATACGATTCTGAGTCAGCTTTTCCAAAATCTTCTTTAGATACGAGCCAGCCACCAGCTTAAGACCATCACTCATCAGGTTCATTCCAAAAATGAACATTGCTAATCCGCCCATCAGGCTGACTACATTCCATATATTCATCGTTTAATTCCTCTCTCATGCATATTACGCAACAATTGCCACCTGTGCGGTTGGATGGCGATTCATGGCAACCCAGCCCCATACAATTCGCAAAACCTGTCAGCAAGCTGTCAGCCGCGACAAAAACAGTCGCTTCTATTTTGCTCATTTAGAGGTGGGTTGCCTGATTCAGGCAGTTTTTAGCAGCAAATGTCTGTTTATGTGCAAGCACAACACATTCATTTGCTACTAAAAACTTGCCATGAATCGCAACCGCACAGGTGGAAAATTGTAGTAAAATGTAAATATAAGTTGATCGTTTCCATCTCTAAATATAACATTATTGAAAGGAATGCACAATAGCTTTATAAAATCTTTATAGATCTGCCCCAGTTACTGTCCGGCCTGAATCCCCAATTCCCGCCATCGGTTCAGGCAGGCAAATACCTCCTGCCGACGCGGCACCGCAAGGTTTCCCGGAAGGGCAGCTCCGCCGCAGATACCGCTCCATCCCTTTTTATCCAGAACCATCATCGTCTCATCCACAGCCTGCCGTAATGTCTTTTTCCCATCAAAAACACGCATCCGCATATATTTCATCAAATGCGACAGGGCAGTAAGCTGTTCCGGATCTGCCAACTGCTCTACATAACGCAGGTCAATGGTATCCCGGTTGATACTGATGCCATCCATGCCAAGGGTCTTCATCTTGATTCTGCCATCTGCACCAAAGCGGCGGTCTGCTTTCGCAGCCCGGCTATAATCTGGCTTTTCTGCTTTTGGTGTATCACCGGCAGGAAGTGGAAATGCCTTTGCTTCCTCTTTGGCAAAGCTGGTGATCTCCACTGGTTTATACCGATTCATCTGAATAATGCAGTCTGCCTTGTGAAAATAACTGCCAGAGCTCCCCGCCACCAGGACGGTAGAAATCCCTTCTTTCTCATAGAGCTCACTCACCCGTTCCACGAACGGGGTAATAGGCTCCATCTCCCGGTGCACTACCCGCTGCATCAATTCATCCCGAATCATAAAATTGGTGGCGCTGGTATCCTCATCAATAAGGAAAACCTCACTTCCCGCCTCCATCGCCTCCACTACATTCGCTGCCTGTGAGGTAGAACCACTGGCATCTTCAGTAGAAAAGCGTCTTGTATCTTTGCCATTGGGCAGATCATTGATAAACATGGAAATGTCTGTCTGTTTCACACTCCGGCCATCCTCGGCACGAAGCTTCACCGCTGTACCATTTGTCACGACATATTCCCGCCCATCCCTGGCAATATGATTATAAACACCCAGTTCAAGAGCTTTCAGAAGAGTGGATTTCCCATGGTAACCGCCGCCCACGATCAAAGTGATACCACGGCGTATCCCCATCCCAGATATCTTTCCATGCCTCGGAAGGTCCATCTCAATCTCCAGTTCTTTCGGGGACTGAAACGTCACCGCACCTTTCATAGGACGGCTGCTGACGCCCGACTCTCTTGGCAGTACTGCCCCATTTGCCACAAATGCCACCAGCCCCTGCTCCTTTAGCTGCTGCCTCATGTAAGCCTGGTCTTCTGCCAGCTCTGCCACAGCTCTTACCCTTCCGCCATCCAGTGCTCTGGCATACAGTGACTTCCTTACACAGACAGGAAGAAAATCAAATATGATCTTCTCCAGTTCACGGCTGTTTACCGTTCGCCCATTAGCAGGAAAACCAATCTCCATGCGCAGGATGATATCACCATCTGTCTTGTCCATCTGGCAGGCAGTCCGTTCAAGAATTTCCTGTCCCGGTGTGGTGACTGCCATCAGCCCGGATTTACCGGAACCTTTCGCCTGAAAGGAAAATTCCCGTATCTGTCTTGCAAAGCCCCGCAGAATGTGATCCTCCAAAGCGGTCTTCTTTTCCCTGGTATCATACAGGTCTCTGTCAAATCCCGCCTGGGCCCCTGCCACATGCACGCTGACCTTGGAAGGGGCAGCAAAAGGATCCCCCTGCACATGATCAATGCCAAGGATATACTCTGGAAAACGATACTCCCCCTTCAATTGCTTGTAAGCCGGATATCCTTTGTGGTCAATCTGTCTCAACATGTTTTTTAACTCCTGATTTGTCTTCATCTTTACCTCCACACTAATAAGCACGCAGCCATTTTATTATTTTTCTCGCTATCTTATAAGCAGGTCCTTCCAGTTTCCTTCTGGCATTCACCAGCTCTTTCCGGATCTCGATATTCTGTGGGCAGTGCTGTTCACATTTGCCACAGCCAATACAATTTGACGCCGCAGAAGAAGTACTCCTCAGGGCAGTACACATCAGATACTCCTTCTCTGCCGAGAACCAGCCCTCCGAATATCTTCGGTTATAGGCAGCAAATGTTCCAGGGATATCCACATTCTGCGGACATGGCATACAATATCGGCATCCGGTACAGCCCACTTTCACTCCCTCATTGATGGCATCCACCACCTGCGACAACATATTTTCCTCTGACTCTCCCAACTCACCCACCTGGGCCTCCGAAGCAGATGCCGTATTCTCCTCTACCATATCCAGTGAATTCATACCGGACAAAACACAGGTTACCTCTGGCTGGTTCCAGAGCCAGCGGAATGCCCACTGCGCCGGAGTATGCGGAACCGGATACTCCTCCATAATCTTATATGCTTTTTCTGGCAGACGGTTTACCAGACGCCCGCCCCGCAGCGGCTCCATAATAATGACAGGAAGTCCCTTTTTATTCGCATAACGAAGCCCTGTGTGCCCTGCCTGGGAATGTTCATCCATATAATTGTATTGAATCTGGCAGAAATCCCAATCATAAACATCTACCAGCCTGCAGAACATGTCTGAATTTCCATGATAGGAAAATCCAATCTGGCGAATGGCGCCACTCTCTTTCTTCTTCTTTAACCACTCCACAATGCCAAGCTCCTTCAGGCGTTCCCACGTCTTCACATCAGTGAGCATATGCATAAGATAATAATCAATATAGTCCGTCTGCAGGCGGGATAGCTGTTCATCAAAATACTTGTCCATACTCCCCTCATTTTTGATAAGGTAATGGGGAAGCTTAGTGGCGATACTGACTTTTTCCCGGATCTGATTCTTCGCCAGTATTTCTCCCAGCGCCTTCTCACTGCCCGGATATACATAGGCAGTGTCATAATAGTTGACACCTGCATGGTAGGCAGCCATAATCTCCCTCTCTGCCTTTTCTTTATTGATCCTTCCTGCGGTCTGGGTAAAACGCATACACCCATAGCCAAGGATTGATATGTCATTGCCATATCGGTCTTTTCTATAATTCAAAATAGTCACCTCAGTCTATATTTTTCCACCTTTTCCCAGTGTAACACAATTTGCCCTAAAGTCAAATAAGAAATGCCCCGCTTCTAGGGCAATCGCTTCCTTGCCAAAGCACCGGACTAAATGTTATAATAGTGAATGTCCTTGGCAGAACCCGTTTGGCAAAAATTTATGATCTGGCGGATATATATCATAGTGATAACATAGATCGTGTCAGCGATGATTTTATAGAAGAGGCTGCTATCCCAGAGGGCGCTTTTGACAATGTTGCCAGCGCAAAATACGCCATTCCAAGCCATTGGGACATTGGAAAGGTATATAAAAGACTGATTCTTGGTATTGCAAAGGAAAAAAATATAGACATCATAGAAGCTCTGATGACTGCCTATAATTCATTCGTCAGTGACAAAATACAGGATTTCAACAGCAGCTTCTACTATGATGCCCCACAAAATATTTTAAATGCCTGGTTGTATGGAAAACTTGAATAGTCTTTCCACTCCATCCTGCTTGAAAATGCCCGTCTGGACTTTTTCAATTTAGTGCGGATAAACCATCCCGCCTCCTCTTATCCACCACGATCCATTCATCCAGAGAGAGAGGCATATAATCTGAGAACATACAGAAACAGTTGATCATCTGGCAGGGGACAGGTAAAGGGATCTTATCTCCCAGACCCTGGCAAAGAGTCCGTTTTGTCTCATTGATAAATCGGTTTACAAGAATCTCATCCTGCGTGTTATGAACATGTCCATATAACATATATGTCTTTGCCTTTCCCTCTTTATCCCGGCGGTACTGTCCATTATAGCAGAAGACAGGATAGTGGCTCAGTATGATCTTTCTTTTATTGTCATGCAGCTCTGCATAAGGTTTCATCCATTCAAACCGTGAAGCGTCAAAACGCCGGTCGTTCAGGTAATTGTCATGATTCCCGATAATGAGATATAACCGCCCATTCAGGCGCGCCAATATATCACTGGTGGCTCTGCCACGCTCCATGGACACATCGCCCAAGATCACCACCTCATCATTGGGACGAACCTTCGTATTCCATTTATGAATGATATATTCATGCATCTCGTCACAGGAGGCAAAACCTCTCTTATCCATCTTAGTCAGCAGACTCTCATGATAGAAATGCAGGTCTGAAATAAAATATCTCACTGATCCACTATCGCTTCCTCTAGATTCCTGAATTGATGACTTACAGCCAGCTACTTCTTTATTGTAGAATGGCCATAGTAGCACTTTCCATTATGTTTATGTTTCCCATTCTTCCGGCATTTCGTTACTGTACACTGGCTGTATCTTTTGCCGCCTGTTGCGTGGCCATAATAGTACTTTCCGTTGTGCTTATGCTTTCCGTTTTTACGGCATTTTGCCACTGTGCACTGACTGTAGGTAATGCATCTGCCTGATTTCCTTGCAGCATTATGGTGTCCTCCGCCATGATGTCCATGCGCCTGTACTGTCACAGCAGATGGCAGGAGCATCAGTACAGCAGCAAAGAGAAGAATCCTTTTTCTCATTTTTCAGATCACCTCCCGAAAAGTCTTTCCTGTTTTCGTCCATTGTAACATGGATCAGGCTATAGTTCAACGGTTTAAATATCCAATTTGACTAAATATTTAAGCTGCGCGCCATCTACTACATCTTCTGGAATCCAGCCATCAACATCATCTTTTTCAGAATAAACCTTTAACCAATACTTTTTTCCTGCTTTTTTAAATTTATCTTTATATTCAATACCATCTTTACCTGCTTTTATAAGTACTTTCGATTTTTTAGATGCATTCTTATATATTTTAACTTTTTCAGCCAAATCCTTTTTGACTTGAATATATACTTTCCCTTCTTCTATTTTTGAAAAAAGGGGCAAATAATTTGAATAGCCATTGGAAATCCTACTTTCCCATGATTGAAATGTCTGTTTAGCCACGCTAACTTTACTTACCAGTCCATCATCCAAATACGCACTAATCGGCAAGTCTGGCAAAGCAGCAATAATATATAGGAATACAATCATTAGGAATAGAATTTTTTTTACTCTATTCCCCAATTTTATCGGCGTTGATATTTTTGCGTTCGCCCAATCTACTATTTTTTCATCTGCTCTATATGCCCATTCTTTCCCCTTCCCTACCAGAGATATAAATTTTGTAGTAATCAATACTATTAAATTAATAAGTAAATACTTAAACTTAATAAATGTAAAAAATCTCTTTAAGATTTTAAATAGGATAAAAACCAGTAATAAGAAAACGACATACTCGATCAGTAAACGTACAGGCCACGATAAGGTATACAAATCCTGCCATAATCCAAAATAAATCTTATTCATATGCTATCACCATCTTCAAGTGAATTTTCTTCTTCCTTTTGTTCAATTTGCCTTTCTTCTGCGCCTTCTATTTGTGGCTGCCTGTCCTTAGAAATAAAATTTGAATTTTTGATTATTCCCAATAATGTATCACTGGCATCCCTGTCTGAGATCCAGTCATTTTCTTTGAATTTTTCCAGAAAATCGAGATCTCTTTTCTGCTTTTCTTTAATATACTGATAAAATTCCTTTCCATCCATATTTCCTTTTAAGTGTTCTTCTGCGACAGGGGCTATCTCCCCAAAAACTTCTGCCAGATGCTGTAAATGTTCTGCCTTCTTTCTCTGCACTTCATGTTCACTTTCCAGCACACGCTCCTCTTGTTCCTTGCGGACAATTTCTAGCCGTGCTTCATTTTTCTGCTTATGTATCTCTATATCTGTATACTTATCTGAATTCATCACCTTTAATGCATCCTCATCAAGAGATACATTGATCTGAACATTTTTTAAAAGCAGGCTGTGGCACTTTTGGAATGCTTTGTCCACCCCTTTATACAAAGCCTTTTCTAATTCATTCCCTTCCCTTATTCCCCACTTTTCATCATTTTTATTAAGACATTTTTTTATTGCCTCATTCATAATTTTCTCTGATTCCTGATTGTCTTCAAAAAAATATTCCTTTACATTTTTTAACTGGTAAGTAACAGTAATTTGGACATGAAAATAGAAATCACAACCTGTCATGGTTAAATTAAAGTTCCGACTGCTTGTCTTCTCTTTCATGGTGAAAGTTACTTTCATATTATACCTTCCACGGCGAACATCAGCAGATAAAGGCTTTGTATAAGGATCTATCACCATACTTCCGTTTTCCCCACGCTCTTTACGATACAAAAGTATGCATTCATCGGCGTTAGCTATCGGTACTTTATCCAGAATTCCAAATTTAAATTTCTCTGTTCTCATTATGAATCCGCTCATAGTCATCTATCCTCCTGCTCTGTACATTGATTCTTTTTACTATATCTGTTCTATAATCCGCATCACAATATGTGGCAAACACCGCCTCAACAAATTGTACGATCCTTTTCTTTCGTTCGCTTTCCGGAATTCTTGCAAAATATCTTCCCAATTCCAAATAAAATTGTTTCCTAAGCCCACTTATTCTCCAACTCATATGCCACAATGCGCACAATTTTGAACGAACCTGATTGGGACTATAAACCAGTTTAACAAAAACAGCCTCTTTTTTATAATCCTCCTCAAAAGAACTGTAATCTATATCAACAAGAAACATAATTATAAATATCACACAAATATAATCTTTTTTTTCATGATCCAAAGTATAATGATACAATCTCTCAATCAGAATCCGGTAAAACATGTAATCACGCATACCGACTAAAAAGAAATCTCTTATACTTTGAATCATATGGTCACAATCTTCATCATTTTCGAACTCCTGCAATATCCTATCTAGGTAACTTTCTACAGCAGATTTTATGTAGTTTATTTTTTCCTTTTTTCCAGTACAAATTAACAGAACAACAAGATGATAATGACGTTGTGCCATTCTGCTCCATTGTTTAATCAAATTATCAATATTTCTTTGAAATTCCTCATCAGCATTCAACTGAAGTACTGTACGTGCCAATCCCATATCCACTAAAATGTTTTGTCGTTTAAACAAATGCTTAGTTATCGTATGTGCAAAGAAATGGAAATCCTGCTTCGCAAGATGAGCAAAAACCATACTGGCTCGATATGACATAGTACTTCTCTTTGACAACATGCAATCTGTTAGCCATACTGTCAACTGATTACGAATAGAAGGGAATTTCCAAATACAATTCAAAATATTTTCTGCGTACTCTTCTCTCAAAAATCTAACATAATCAACCTCTGTCTTTCCAATATTTGAATTTAATGTATCTTTATATGTCTCAGCCCCAAATTCCCTTAAATTTTGTTGTGGAAAAATATTCGGTTGAACATCATTCTTTCCATGCAGTGAAATTGCCAAATTCTCTGCTGCCTCAGTGATCCATATATATGGCATAAAATAAAAAACCGAACAAGCAATTAGATAGGAAACCTTCATCGTATTATAATTTTCCGATATCCACTCTTCCAGTTTCTCAGAATCCTCCACTATTGGTATTTCATCTCCCTGCCCTCTTTTATTCTGAGAGGCAGAAAAATTCACATCATTAAATCTTGCCCCATCTCCTGCCATAACCCCATTATTTGTGAGATATTCTTTCTGATACTGAAGATACAGATAAACATTCCCTTGTGTATCTTGTTTAATGTTGTGAACTATTTCACCAAGTTCCTCACCAATTTTTTCTCTGATACCCTTTTTAATTTCTGTATCTTCCTTCTTTTTTGCTTCTTCATCCTCATCTTCTCTCTCACTCTTTCCTGGCTCTATTTCACTCTGGCCATCATCACTTATCTGCTTATCTTTCTCAAATTCTTGTGTGTTCATTATTCAATTACCCTCCAAAACTAATATCTCCGAAATTGGCATTGTCCCCTGTAATAATACCTGAATTATTAATGATTTTGATTTTTTCATGTTTTCTTTTATCCTGTGCGTTTGATTCCGCATTATAGCCATTCAATTTTAACTCTCTAATGCGGGATACCACCATTGACGCAATCTCATCTTCATGTTTGCATTTTCCATCAATATATACCACCGATTTTAAGTCAGCTGGCAATTCCTTTTTATTTGTATAATCAACAACAATTCTTCTCCGCTGATCTCTCTTCTCTTCCCCTCTGGAAACACGTCTTTCCAGTTCTGTCCATTCACTTGCTAAATACCTATCCGAAACCAACAACAGCCGGACTAATGACTGATTCTTATATGTATCATATAGTACCTCATTAAGTTTTTCCGACATTAGTTCCCTTTGCCTTTCTGGGGCATAAAATACATTAACCCCCTCTGCCTCAAGATACCCCGCTATTTTTGATGCGGTTTCCCCTATCTCGCTCTGATAAGATATAGCAATATCATATTTGTAATCCATATATTTTCATCCCTCTTTCAATTACTTTTTTACCCTTAATATTCATACACTAAAATAAAGGAAAATGCAATACCCTTGGCAATATTGGTTCAATTTTTGGCAAAACTGGTAAATCAATATACAAATTGCACAAACTTATATCTTCACATGATAAACATAAAAAACCCACAGAGACATTCGCAGATGATACAGATTAATCTGCTCATCCTCACTTTGCCTCTGTGGGGATAGAAATTTATGCCACATTTATTACCTTACTGCCTCTTTCATGGAACGGACATACTCTCCCACATATTTCGGTGCCTCTTTCCCATGCTTCTCAATGATCTTTATGATTGCTGAACCAACGATAGCACCATCTGAAAGATCTGCCATCTTCCGCGCCTGTTCCGGTGTTGAGATACCAAAACCTATAGCACAGGGAATATCTGTATTTTGCCGGACAACCTCAACGATCGATGCCAGGTCTGTCTTTATCTCGCTTCTCGCTCCCGTCACGCCAAGACTGGAAACGATATAAAGAAACCCCTCTGCTTCCCTGGCGATCATGGCAATACGGTTCTCTGAGGTAGGAGCGATCAATGAGATGAGATCCACTTCATTCTGATGGCATACGGACTGAAATTCATCCTTCTCCTCAAAGGGCAGGTCAGGCAGGATAAGACCATCTATCCCGGCATCCCTGCAAAGGGATATAAAACGTTCCGCCCCATAGGAAAATACTACATTGGCATAGGTCATAAATACCATCGGCACTTTCACATCACTGCGAAGGTCTCTTACCAGGCCAAAGATCTTATCGGTAGTAACCCCGCCTCTCAATGCTCGCAGGTTAGCACCCTGGATGACAGGCCCTTCTGCTGTGGGATCAGAAAATGGAATTCCCAGTTCTATAAGATCGGCACCATTCTCTGCTGCTGCGCGCACAGCGGCAGCGGTGGTTTCCAGATCCGGATCGCCGCATGTAATAAAAGGAATAAATGCCTTTCCATCCTCAAAAGCTGATTTAATCTTACTCATGGATATCCTCCCCTCTGTAACGGGCAATGGCAGCACAATCTTTGTCGCCCCTGCCGGATATAGTGACAACGATGATCTGATCTTTACTCATAGATGGCGCCATCTTGACCACATGGGCGATGGCATGGGCAGATTCGATGGCTGGAATAATTCCCTCCATCTTTGACAGATATTCAAAGGCACACACTGCCTCTTCATCTGTAACTGGTACATATTCTGCCCTTCCTGTATCATGCAGGTAAGCATGTTCCGGTCCGATACCAGGGTAATCCAGCCCGGCAGAGATAGAATATACTGGTGCGATCTGCCCATATTCATCCTGGCAGAAATAGGATTTCATTCCATGGAAGATGCCCACCTTACCCGTATTGACCGTAGCGGCTGTCTCAAAGGTGTCTATCCCCCTGCCTGCCGCCTCACAGCCGATCAGCCTCACATCCTTATCTTCGATAAAATGATAGAAACTACCCATAGCATTGGAACCCCCGCCCACACAAGCGACCACGGCATCCGGCAGTCTTCCTTCTTTCGCAAGGATCTGTTCTTTGATCTCCCTTGAGATAACAGACTGAAAATCCCTTACGATCATTGGAAATGGGTGAGGCCCCATGACAGATCCAAGGCAGTAATGGGTATCGCTGATACGGGACGTCCATTCGCGCATTGCCTCCGAGACAGCATCTTTGAGGGTAGCCGTCCCTGTCGTGACAGGGATTACCTCTGTCCCCAGCAGCCGCATACGGTATACATTAAGTGCCTGCCGGATCGTGTCTTCCTCTCCCATAAAGACAACGCATTCCATGCCCAGCAATGCCGCTGCAGTCGCTGTCGCCACACCATGCTGCCCGGCCCCTGTCTCTGCGATAAGACGGGTCTTGCCCATCTTTTTTGCCAGAAGTGCCTGCCCCAGCACATTGTTGATCTTGTGTGAACCTGTATGGTTCAGATCCTCACGCTTCAGATAGATCTTTGCCCCACCCAGGTCTTTCGTCATCTTCCCGGCATAATATAGAAGTGACGGCCTTCCTGCATACTCGTTAAATAGTGCACTCAGCTCCTGATTAAACTCAGGATCATCTTTATAATGTTCATACGCTTCTTCCAGTTCGATCACTGCATTCATCAGCGTCTCTGGAATATACTGTCCACCGTGAATGCCGAAGCGTCCATTTTGATTTGTCATATTCTTACCTCCATCCACACATGTTTTTGTGTGCTCTTATTCTGCCGCGGCTGCAAATTCTGCCAGTTTCGCTTTCTTATCCTGTGATCGCATCAGCGCCTCACCGATCAGTACTGCATCAACCCCTGTCTCCCTGAGATGATCCATATCTCCCGGACTACTGACGCCACTCTCAGCCACAAACAATATATTCTCCGGAACCAGCTCCCGGAGTTCCCGGCTCCTTCCTACATCCACAGAAAAATCTTTTAGGTTCCGGTTATTGACACCAATGATCCGCGCCCCTGTATCCAATGCCATCTGCACCTCATCTTCATCGTGTGTCTCCACCAGTGCAGACAGCCCCAGTTCATCACATATGCCAAGATATTCTCTGACCTGTTCTCTACTCAGTATGGAGCAGATGAGAAGAACAGCAGAAGCGCCCAGCAGCTTCGCCTCATAGATCATATACTCATCCACCGTGAAATCCTTTCGCAGGCAGGGCACGGATACATTCTCTGCGATCTCTGCCAGGTATCTGTCACTGCCAAGGAACCATTTCGGTTCTGTCAGTACTGAAATGGCGTCTGCTCCTGCCGTCTCATATTCTTTCGCAATCTGCAGATAAGGAAAATCCTCTGCAATGATCCCTTTGGAAGGGGATGCTTTCTTGCATTCGCAGATAAAAGAAATCCCTTCCTTTCTTAGTGCCTCTTCAAAGGAAAATTTCCCCTTTGGCAGCGACATCGCCCGCTGCCGGATCACCTCTGGCGGCACTTTCTTCTTTGCTTCTTCTGTCCGCACTGCTGCATAACCGGCAAGCTCATCCAGTATTGTCATTCTTCCACCTCCGGACGGTTGCTGACAGTGATCATTTTCTCAAGTGTCTCGTATGCTCTGCCAGAATCAATGATTTCTGCTGCAAGACGTATCCCCTCTTTCATATTCTCCGCCTTGCCGCCGATGTAGAGTGCTGCCCCTGCATTCATCAGGACAGCATTGCGTCTGTGCCCTTTCTCCCCCTTCAGTATACCACGGGTAATCTCTGCATTTTCCTCTGGCGTGCCGCCCAAAAGATCCTCTCTTGTACAGCGCTCAAACCCAAAATCTTCTGGCTTTATGGTATATGAACGAAACCAGCCATCCTTAAACTCGCAGACTGTGGTTGGCGCACTCATTGAGATCTCATCCAATTTATCCTGACCATACACAACCATCCCGCGGCGGACGCCAAGGTTGATGAGAACCTGGGCAAGCGGCTCCACCAGATATTCATCATACACACCGAGAAGCTGCATGGACGGGCTGCCCGGATTCGTAAGGGGACCTAAGATATTAAAGACAGTGCGGAATCCAAGTTCCCTGCGTATCCCCCCAACATATTTCATAGAAGTATGATACTTCTGCGCAAAGAAAAAGCACATGCCGGCCTCATTTAACAGTTCCATACACCGCGCCGGGCTCTGCTGGATATTTACCCCAAGAGCTTCCAGACAGTCTGCTGTCCCACACTGCGAAGATGCAGCACGGTTGCCATGCTTTGCCACCTTTATGCCACCTGCTGCAGCCACCAGGGCAGAGGTTGTGGAAATATTAAAGCTGTGTGCATTATCCCCTCCCGTGCCAACGATCTCAAAGATCTCCATTCCGGTATCCACTCTGGTAGCATTATCCCGCATGGCTGCTGCACATCCGGCGATCTCATCGGTTGTCTCAGCCCGTGCACTTTTTGTGGAGAGGGCTGCCAGAAAAGCGGCATTTTGTGTCGGTGTCGTCTCTCCGCCCATAATCTCATTCATTACGGTATACGCTTCATCATAAGTAAGATCTTCTTTATTTACTATTTTTATAATTGCCTCTTTAATCATCATTCTATCTCCTTTATAAAGTTTCTTAACATTGTTTTCCCATCTGGTGTCATAATTGATTCTGGGTGGAACTGCACCCCAAAGACAGGATACTCTTTGTGCTGAACCGCCATCACCTCGCCATCTTCCGTAATGGCGGTGACTATCAATTCCTCCGGTATCGTGTCCTCATCGGCCGCCAGGGAATGATAACGGGCGACCGGGGCAGTCTCCGGACATCCCGTAAACAGCGGACACTCTGCCGAAAAATGGACATCCGACTGTTTTCCGTGCATCAGTTCCTTTGCATAAGTGACCGTAGCACCAAACGCGTGGCAGATTGCCTGATGCCCAAGACAGACACCCAGAATGGGAATGTCCCGCCCCAATGTTTTCGCCACCTGGATGATCACCCCGGCATCCTCCGGCCTTCCCGGTCCGGGGGATAAAATAATCCGGTCTGGTTTCAGTGCTTTGATCTCCTCCACTGTCATCTCATCATTTCGGATCACCTGGATATCCGGTTCAATCTCACCAATGAGCTGATACAGATTATAGGAAAAACTGTCATAGTTATCTATCAATAAGATCATACATCTGCCTCCTCTGCAAGCTTCAACGCATTGACTACCGCTTTCGCTTTATTGATACACTCTTCATATTCCTTTTCAGGAACTGAGTCAGCGACGATCCCCGCCCCGCTCCTGACAAATACCTTTCCATTTTTCTTATAGGCAATGCGGATCGCGATACAGGTATCCATATTTCCGGTAAAATCAATGTAACCGATGGCGCCGCCATAGATCCCGCGTTTGTTATCCTCCAGCGCCCCAATGAGCTGGCAGGCGCGGATCTTTGGTGCGCCAGAAAGAGTTCCGGCAGGCAGGACTGCTTCTACTGCATCCAGGGCATCGCACTCCTCCCGGATCTCACCCCTTACCGTAGAACCAATATGCATCACATGGGAATATGGTTCGATGGAATGTAACTTTTCAACCTGGACACTGCCAAATCTGCTGATCTTGCCCAGGTCGTTCCTCCCCAGATCCACCAACATATTGTGTTCGGCAAGTTCCTTTTCGTCTGCCAGCAGTTCCTCCCTGAGTTTCCTGTCTTCCTCTTCTGTCTTCCCCCGCGGCCTTGTGCCGGCAAGGGGAAATGTATGCAGGACACCGTCCTCCAGTTTTACCAGTGTCTCCGGTGATGCCCCGGCAACCTCCACATCTGTTCCTGCAAAATAAAACATATAAGGCGAAGGATTGATCGTCCTCAAAATCCGGTATGTGTTCAGCAGGCTGCCTTCAAAAGGAGCTGACAGCCGGTTAGAAAGTACGATCTGGAATATGTCGCCTTCCCTTATATAATTCTTCGCCTTCTCAACCATGTCACAATATGCCTCTTTGTCAAATAACGGCGTAACCTCCCCCAGCAGATGCCCGCTGCCCTCATGTTCCTGTTTTCCAGTCCGCAGCAGTTCACTGAGTTCCTTTAATTCTTCCACGGCCTTTTTATATCCGGCTTCCGGATCATCCAGCGGCATATTGACAATGAGAACAATCTTCTGCCGAAAATTATCAAAGGCGATTACCTTATCAAAAAGCATCAGATCCACATCCTTGAATGCTTCGGTATCCTCTACCTCTGTCCTCACAGCCGGCTCACTATAGCCAAGGTAATCATAAGAAAAATAACCAACCAGCCCCCCAGTAAATGAAGGAAGATAGTCAAATCGCGGGCTCTTGTAGCCTGATAGAATCTGACGTAAGAATGCCGAAGGATCTTCTGTATCAAATTTCTTGTCCCCTGCTTTCATCACCCCATTGATACAGGTGATCTCAAGCTTCGGATTAAACCCAAGGAAAGTATAACGCCCCCACTTCTCATCCTGCCATGCCGATTCAAGCATGTAACAATGTGTCGATTTATTTTTCAGTATCTTCATCGCCCCTATAGGGGTACAGATATCTGAGAGTATCTCACAGCTTACAGGAAGAACATTGTAGTTCCCCGTCGCTGCGATCTTCTTGATCTCCTGTAATTCTGGTCTGATTTCCATAATGCCCTCCATTCTTGTTCTCTCTTTGGCAGGCAGCCTATCCGCACAGTGGGAAAACTTCTCTCCAAAACAAAAAAGTCCCTGACAGAAATATACTTTCTGTCAAGGACGAATAATCAATATATCCGCGGTGCCACCTTGATTCACAGGAATAACCTGTGCGCTTAGCAGGATACCAGCATATCCCCGGCAACTGACGTATGCCCCCACGTTGCAGAATACTCTGTGATAAACACGCTTTCACATTTGACTGCACCCTCCGCGGTCCATTTGACAACTTGTTTCTCACCCGGTTCTCAGCATCCCGGACTCTCTGTAAAGGCATCATTGCCGTTATCTCCGCTTCAACGGTTTGAAATATTTATCTTCTAAAACAATATCACGTTCTCTTTCAAATGTCAACAGGAAAATTCAGGATTTATTTAGCCCCCATTATAAATTTGTTATTTATTTTCACTTTCTATTATCTGATTAATTATTTCAACGCATCCATACGCATAACAGCTATTTCCTGTTTCTCTTGCTAACATAATTGAATCAGCATTTTGTCGTACAGCTAAAGCAACATCTGACAATTCTGCTCGATTAACAATTCCTGATTCTGCATATCTTTCAAAAAACTCAGTTGCAATAATAAGAATTTTTTTCTTGGATTTACATATATTTGCCAATTCCATCTGTATCTTAGGTAATTTATAAGGAGCTATACACAAAAGAAGATCTCCTCTTGCAATCATTATTCCATCTGAATTATCAAGCAATTCATCAATATTTCTCAGTCCAAGTTTACTTTCAATCTTACAAATAATCTTAATTTTATTATTATTCCAGATTTTAAAAAATTCTTTACGTACCATCTCTATCTGTTCTTTATTTGATGCAAATGAAATTGCCACTTTATCTGGACACATTCCTTCGTCCTTCATCTTACGAAAATATTCTATATCAATTTCATCTATAGGACTAAATACAATATCACTATCCGGAAAACAACTTGAAGAACCAGTCTTTACCCATTTATCTGCTTTTACACATTTTGCTAAAATACTATTTTCACAAATTGATTCTACTATAAATACCACATGACCGTCTCTAAAAATGACTCTATCCCCTGCTTTTATACCAGATATCATATTCTTAAATACAGGCAATGGAATATTGACATAATTGTTTATATTCTCAACTTGCTCATCTCTATCATATATGTATGCATACTCATTGACTGTATATGTATACTCATCCATCCCATCTATTCTCGGTCTTGAAGATGGCAAATCTAGCAAAACCTCTATTTTTTCATTCATTCTTTCAGCACCATTAAGCGCATTTCGATAGTATCCTACAAAATCACGAGTTCTCAGTCCCATATGAATTCTAAATTGTTTTACGCCTCTTTTTATCATTTCTTCTACTTGTTCTACTGTCTGTAATGTTGGTCCCATAGTAGCTAATATTTTTGTTGTTCCCATCTTCCTTTTACTCTCCATTTCTAATCTATTTGTCTTCTATCTCTGTCACTTCATCTGCAATTTTGTATAAATTTTTCCCATCGGAATCCATCTTATATAAGGCGCATGAATACCAATCCCAGTCACTATTATCCCAGTCACGGTCTTCTAAAGCTTCGTACGGTATTACAGTATCTTCAAACAAGTCCCTATCATAACCCTGGACATAAACTGACTGGTCTGTGGCATCCACTTTCATCGCTTTAACCTGGTTGATAATAGAATTATTTTCCGTCATCTTTTTATCAACCCTGTGTACATAAAATTTTTCATCAATATAATAAATATATTTTTCATTATAGCTGTAATCAATTTTCTTATTTTTATTATCTATAATCTGGATAGGACCTCCTGAAAGCGGAATCAAATAATCCCCACAATAAATATAATCTTTATCAAGCTGAATTTTTACTTTATCCTTAATTCTCCGTTTCTTTTGCCGAAATGAGAAAAACTTTAATTCTGTATTCGTTTCCATATCATAGGAATATAGGTTAATTTTCCCCCTGTTTTCTTCCCCATAGAAAATTTTGCCATCTGCAAAAACAAGATATGGCTTATTTTCAATAATTTTATTTGGTATTTTTACTTCTTTTACATCCGCCAAATTACTAAGTGGCGCCTTTGCCATTACTTTTACATCCTCTTCATTTTTTTGTATTCTATTTCCAGTCCCCTCTTCAATGCTGTATCCTGGGTAATAGAATACACAGTTATCATATAACCAAAACGGAGAACCTATCATTAAGGGAATTTCACCACAATACCACGAATCCCCGCTGCATACTGCATCCATTTCCTTTTCTACGTTAATCCTGCTCAACTGATCGTCCCCATCATAATAAGAAACATAATATCCATCCTTGTATTTCAGAAAAATATCCATATCTCCATCAACATTAAATTTGCCAATCACTTTCCCTTCATCCTGATAAATAATATAAGCATCTTGTTTTCCTGGCTTATGACGCAGATAATAATAGTGTCCATCCAGTATCTGCGAATAATTAGATGTGAATGGATTTCCTGAGCTTAAATAATCAGCACATACTCCAATATTGTCCAAATCTATATCTTCCCAGTATAATGTCCTAAGCTCTTTTACTGCAAAGATTAATGTTATAGATCTTCCCAAAATGTATTCTCACGACATAATCTCTTGCGATCCCCACCATTTAAATCCATGGAGAATAAGTTTTTAGAAGAATAACTTGCTGCTATTTCACTCGAATCATCATTCATTTCCTCTATAGCCTTATTACAGCCTCGCACATAAATTCTATCTTCAACACATTCCACATTTTCAACTTTCATTTCTCCACAAATCAAAACATCACTATAAGTGTCTTTTTTTATCCGATGAAGATAATTATTCTTATCTATATAAAATATATACTCGTTATTGTATGATAATGGTACTCCATCAGCCCTGTCCTTCAACACCCTCATCATCTTACCACCTTCACGCGGAATAATATAATCCTGACAATAAATATATTCATTATCGATTTGTAACATAATTTCATTTTTTTCTAATCCATCTTTCAGCTCGTAGCAAAATATTTCCATCTCCTTGTTACTTTCTAAATCAAAAGAAAACAGTGTTACCTTTTTTTCATCCTGTCTGCCATAATACATTTTTCCATCAATAAACGTTATCCATGGTTTTGGAAATACATTCTCAATTTTGCAGGATAACGGAAAATGCTCTTTCTCGAGTTCCCCATTTAAATTCAATCTTGCCAGCCTGCCGGTAAAACTGTTTGGTACCAGAGTGCTCCAATCCTCATAATAAAGAAAACCTTTATAAATAATTGGAGAATCCCTTTTAATCAAAGGAATGTCTTTTGACATATCTTTTAACACAGTCACTTTTCCTGTTTCTTGATTAATACAGGCAAGATTGTTTAATGTCTTTTCTTCTTCAGTATTCTCCAAAAGGGCATAAAACAAATCTCCGTATTTCAAAAAACCACTAACACGGGCATCTTTTACCATAAACCGAGTAACAACCACATTATTATCTTTGTAAACAATATGATTACCTAAATTATCTGAACGCATATAATAATAATGACCGTCCAAAACCTGTGAATAATCAGATGAGAAATACATTTCTGTCAATTTCTGTCCTGAATTTCCAACATCTATTTCTCCCAGCCTTAATTGGTGTTTGATTCCTAATTCATCTGACACTTCTGGATACTTCTTTCCTTCATTTATATCTTTTTCTGTTAAAGAATAAATATCTTCTCTCCCTCTAATTTGTTCCTCTTTTCTTTCAACAGAACAAGCACTTAAAATACTACATATACACAGGACATAAATTATTTTTTTCATAATATAATACCTACCTTCACTTAGCTCAACGGTGCCAATTTGAACCCGCCGTGGAGCTAACTAATCTTAAAGCTTTTTTACAATATCGTCATCCCATGAAATAAAATAACATTTCTTTGAATCAGAAATATTAAATATTTCAATTCCTTTCTCTAAGCTTGTTCCTTTATACACTATCACAACTAATCAAGTAATCTGCAGCATTGTGACGAAACATGGATTTTTAGCATTGTCCTATGGTTTTCTTTTACATTGGGATGGCAATGTCCATTCCCTTTGGATGATGGATTGGCTCCTTCCCTTTTCCTGCTTTTTGCTGCTTGATATGTATTTTTTGAAAATTAAAATGTCTTCTCTGGGCTGGGAGATTTTTGCCTCTTTGTCTATAGTTTTTTCCTGTCTGACTTGTATCCTACTCAAGTATTTCTTGGAGACCAAAGAATATCTGTATGCTTTTCCCATTCCGGAAATGATTTTTCCTAAGTATTTCACACGAAATTTAGTTGAAATCTTTGTACGATTTATTATTCGCAATATACCAATATATATCTTTCTCACTTTTTGCTTTTGATTCATTAATCTTTTGCATCGCTGGCTCAATAAATTCATAATAATAATCTCTTTTACCCTTTTTATTATACCTCCTGATACTACAATCTCATTATGCCTGCTCGGATCCCATGCATTCACTCCATCATTCCTACAATACGCATACGAGTGCAGACTCCCTGGGTCATCATTCTCCCCTGTATAAGTATCCCTCGTTAAAAACCTTCCCATTTTCATCTGTGAGCTGCACCACGTTTCCATGGGAACCTGCTGCATCTCTCCCCTTCTCCTTGATATCATATAGTCATGGCAGTATATAAAATCCTGTATCTGTATCCATATCATAGGTATATTGGGGATAATAGAAAATATAGCTGTTCTTTGCCGTTTCATCTTAATTCCTTCCATAAATCTGCCCAATCTATCTTATATGCAGTCTCATAACACAGACACTTGCGATTCTTTCCATGGACATCCATGTAAAATAAACTGCAGGAAGAATAAGGCGCAGCCACACCCTCTGCTATGTCTTCTTCCTCTTCCTTTATTTCTTCCACTCTGTGATTACAACATCTCACATAGATACCTTCTCCCACACAGTCCACACCTTCAACTTCCCTTTGTCCAAAAAGCAGAATATCTTTATATGTATTCTTCTTTATCCGATGAAGATGACGATCTTTATCAATATAAAAAATGTAATCATCATTATATGACAATGGTATCCTGTCATCCCTCTCCTTGAGTATCTGTCTCATCTTTCCTCCTTTACGGGGTATTATATAATCCTGGCAATAAATATAATCATCATCTATTTGCAGAACAACTTCACTTTCTGCGTCATTATTTTTCCTCTCATAACAAAACACTTCTTCCTCTGTATTATTATCCAAATCAAAAGAAAACAACGTCACCTTCTTTTCTTCCTGCAACACATAATACAATTTTCCATCAATCAACGTCAACGGTGGCTTTGGGAATGTTTTTTCTAATTTAGAATATACAGGTAAATGCTTCTTTTCCAATCCACCATTTAAACGTAGTTGTGCAAGTCTCCCTGTAAAACTGTCCGGCACCAGTGTACTCCAATCCTCGTAATAAAGAAAATCTTTGTAAACAATTAACGTTTTCTGAATTGAATTGAAATTGTCTTTCGACATATCTTTTAATACCGTTGTATTTCCTGTGTTGGGATTGATACAAATCAATTTTTTAATATATTTTATCCCATCTGCATCACCATTTTTCTCTTCCAAAAGACCATAAAATAAATCTCCGCATTTAAAAAAACTATAAAGATAACCACTGTTTATTACAAACCGGGTAACAACCTCTTTCTTGTCCCTATAAACAGTGTGATTACCTGAAACATCTGAACGCATATAGTAATAATGACCATCAACAATTTGTGAATAATCTGAAGTAAAATAAATTTCCTGTAACTTATTTCCTGTTTCTTCAATATTTATCTGTCCCAACTTCAACTGACGACTTACTCCAGTCTCATCCACCACTTCTGGATACTTCTCTACTTCCTTATTTTCCTCAATCATATTTTCTGTCACTTCTTGTTCTTTTTCCCTGCTTTCTGCAACCTGTCCTTCTTTTCCCCCACAAGTACAGGAACAAAAGAGAATACATATAAATACAATATATATGACTTTTATAACTTTCACCATATTAAAAAACTCCTTATCGCTTAATCAGTTTCAATGCTTTCTTTAAATAATTTAATGAATCATTTCTTGCCTGGATATACCTTTTGTTTTCAGATGGCAAATCCACTTTCACCCAGAAACCTTTTGTTCCAATCTTAATAAAATCTTTATATGGGCTATCCTTTGTTTCTCTATGTATATTATCCCTTATATTTTCTCTTTTCTCTGGTGATTCCCCAATCATTTTGTTATATAACACCCAATCTATATTATATGACAATTCATATTCCGGAAAATTATAATCACCTTTTTCAAAACTTGATTTAATACTCATTAAGTCTTGTTCAAAACTATGTGCTGAATAATCTTGTATGGAATGAAGCACACAGCCAAGTAAAACAAGCTTTTTCTTTTTTGAACCCGATTTCTTTAATTTTTTTATAACTTTTTTTTGTAATTTCCCTAATTCCGACCTACTTTTACCATGCATTTTATCCTGCTCATTCTTCCCACCAATTTTAATTCCTAAAATTGTCTTTTCCTTTTCTGTTATATTCCAATTATATTTTGCATATGGTTGACCTTTTCCAAGATAATCAGGTAATATGGATCCATCTAAAATGTATCCTAATTCATGCTCAGATAATCCTGTGCCTCTATGTAAGTCTGTACTTGTGAAAGTTAAATTTTTTTTATTCCCTTTACTCAAAAGTAATAACGCTTCCATAGTAATGTTTTGATGTATAAATACTTTTTTTATTTGCTTTTTTTGAATATTCTTTTGAAGATTTTCTGAAACATTTATACTTCCCCAATGCCCACTTGGATCCCACACATTCACCCCATCATTCTCACAATAAGTATACAAATGCAGGCTCAGTGGCTCTTCCATTTCCCCAGTATAAGTATCCTTTGTCAAAAACCTACCCACTGCAGGCTCATAGTACCTTGCCCTCAGATAGATTTCTTCCGTTTCCTTATCATAATATTCCCCACAATAACGGAACGGATTATCATCTTTTCCATCTGGCTTTACTTCATTCCCAAAGGAATCATACTCATAGGTCTTAATGACTGCTCCGCTTTCGTCCGTAAGCTGTACCACATTCCCATGTGGATCAGTCACATAGTACTGTTTTGCTGTATCAGTTCCTTTGTCTACATACACAAGGTTACTGCCGTAACCTCGGTCATTTCCACGAATAAAGCGTTTCTGCACCTTGCCGCTTTCAGAGAGTTCCATAATAAGCTGATCCCCGTCCCAGACATAGACCGTCTTTTCCCCGTTCACGGTCTTGCTGGTACGCAGTCCTTCCGCATCATAGGTAAAGCTGACCTTATAATTCTTTGTCAGCGTCCTCACCAGCTGGTTTTCTGCGTTGTAGTGGTTCACCACGTTTTTATTAAGCCGGCTGCTCCCCAGAGTCACGTCGATGTCGATATATGGTTTCTCTTTCTTTTCTTCCGGGATTTCATAACGGTTGACTGTAGCAAGCTGGTTCCCGTTTCTGTCGTTTTTGTAGATGACTACAGTATCTTCTTCCGTGTCAGTATTTAAGGTATCGGTACGGATCAGTTCATCATTTTTGTTGTATTTATAGGCCGTCACCTTATTTCCAACCTTCATTTCCTTCCGGTTGTTGTTGCTGTCATAGGTGTAGGAAATGTCCTCACTGCCTGTTTTGGTTTCTTTCTTAATACGTCCTAAAAGATCATAGGTGTAGGCTGCTGTCTTTTTCGACTTCTTGCCATCTTTATCCATCACATCAGAAGTTTCTTTTGACTTCTGCCCATTGGCAAGATATTCCGATGAATACTCAGATATCACTCCTGCACTGCCTGTCTGGTTCTTCATTGCCATCAAATGCTTCTGATAATCGTAGGTATAGATAGTGGTCATGTGGTTGCCAGGCACAGTCCTCTCCGCCAGGTTTCCATCCGTATCATAGGAGTATCCTACCACCTGACTTCCCTTCTCATCCATAACAGCCGTCAGTCTAGACTCTCCATTATAACTATATTGCAGGGAAAGTTTGGTATCGTCCCCCACTTTTACGGCAAAAGCAGACTTATTCCCGGCACTGTCATAGCTGTAATTCTTGACCACAGCCTTGTTTTTGGTCAGTTTTGTCGTTTCTTTCGTAACCTGCCCGGATGCATCCCCATACACAAATGACGTATCATCCAGTGTTGCCACATCCCCATACGGATTGTATGTATAAGCATGCTTCGTCTCTTTTCCTGTCTTCTTCTCCTTTGCAACCATTTCGATAAGGCGGTTCTGGTAATCGTAGGTGCTTTTCTGGGTGTTGCCGTTCTTATCTACCGTTTTCGTCAGGTTGCTGTTCACATCATAGGTATAGGATTCCCTTCTACCTTCCGGGTCAGTAAAAGCAACCAGCTGATTTTTTCCGTCATATTCATATTTCGTCTCGGCCACAGTATCTGTCTTTTTCTTTCCGCTGACCGTGAGCTTCCAGATTTTTCCGGCATAAGAGAATGTATCCGCATCTTCAGCAGCATCCGCCACTTCTGACACGGTAAGTGTCAATGGTGCGGTCATTCCTGTAAACTGGCGTACTTTGTTCCCCTGGATGTCATAGACATACTGGACATACTGTACTTTCTCTCCCTCCAGATGGCTTTTGACCATAACGAGATTTCCGAGTTTATCATAAGTATACTCGGTTTTTGCCGTCCTGTCACGGTCAATCTGTTCATTTTTTTCGATAATATTTCCAGTGTTGTCGTATTGTGATGTCGTTTTCTGGTACTGGATGCTGCCATCCTTCTTTTCCTGGGGAATCTCGGACTGGATCATCTGGCCGAGGATGTTATACTCATACTTGGTTGCTACATTTTCCTTGGTTCCCCTTGTGGTATATTCTCCTGTCACTTGTCCCTGCTCGTCATAATCAGTCTTGACGGTCTGGGACTGCCATTCCGTATCGCCCTCTTTCCGGCTCTTTATCTCGGTCTGCCTGACATTGCCGTTATCGTCATAGGTGGAAAGAGTTTGCGTCTCATAGGCAGGAAGCCACTTTCCATCCTGCTGTTTTCTGGTAACCGTGTTTTCTTTGGTGGTTCTGCCAAAATCATCACTTTCATAAGTTGTTACAGTTTCGATTTTATTTCCCCCACGGATAGCAGTGCTTGTCTGGGACAGGGTGTTCCCTCCCGCATTCGTCACGGTTTTTGTGATATTTTCGCTTAGAACCGCATCATTGAACTGGTCATAATACCCCTCTGCATCTGCCTCTGGCTGATATTTCGCCGGATTTAAGGTTTTACTATAACTGGTGGAGACCGTCTGTGCTTCGTCTTCTTCCCCGGTTACTTCTGTCTCGCTTTTGCTGAAATTCCATGAAGTGCAGTGGGCAGCGTCCAGTTCCCCATTGCTGAACTCGGCACTGCCGATTTCATTGCCGAGGTTGTCGTAGAAGTGCTTGCTGCCAGAGAGGATATCCTGTCCTTTTCCAGTAATGTAGTAATTCGGTACGGTTTCCCCGTTTTCATTGACAATAAAGCGTTTTTCATCCGGCTCAAAAGGATAGGTACGTTCTTCAATCAGACGGGCGGTTTCTTCTTTTTCTTCATCAGAATCACTTTCTTCATCACCGGAAGCGCTACCATCATCTTCCTCACTCCCATACTCATAGATGCTTTCCGTCCATGTGCCTGCGGCTTCATCTTTGCTGATCAGCGTATTGCCAAAGGCATCCTGGATGTCAATGGAGACACGACCATACTCATCTACGGTCATAGTTTTTAATCCATCTGCCGACTGGTATTCCTTATCTTTGGATTCATACTCCGTCCCCACGGCATTGATAGTTTCTGTTTCCTCCCCGATTTCCGGGTCATAACTGGTTTTGGATACCAGACCGTTTTCATCGGTGTAGCTCAGCTCATTGCCGAACGAATCATAAGTTGTCTCTTCTTTGGTATAGGTACGGTTATCCTGCGGGCGTTTTGCGGAAGTGATGGTTACGGTCTTCCTGGTCTGCTGTCCCAGGCTGTTGTAGCTGTAATCATTCTGGATGACTTCTTTTTCCCCATCCGTACTGTAAGATGGGTAGACTTTCCCCTGGGTTTCATTTCCCTGCCCATCATACTGGAAATCCGTTTTGGAAATGGTCTTGTATGCCCCGCCGTTTACGCTTCTCTGCTCAGAGATACTGGCATAGTCCACACCATTAGCGGCTACAGTTCCTGCCATCCGTACTTTCGTACCAGCAGAGGAATAGCTTTCTTGTGTCGCAAGGGTAGAAAGGAGTGCAGCCGCATCCCCTGCCGGGTAACCGTTATTTGTGGCATGGTAAGAATATACTGTTGTATATAAGTATTCTTTTCCTTTATTTTTCTTTAGGTATGCCCTGGGACTTTGGCTGCTCAGAAGATTGCGGTATGAATCAGCGGTATACCCCCTCTTTGTGGTAACAGCACCTTTTCCTTTTTGCCCATAGGATTTATTAATTTCCAGCACCACAAGGGAACCCTTCCCGCCGTTATCATAGTTATAAAGGGTTTCTTCTTTTTCTTTCCCATAGTTAATCTCTTCCGTAAGAAGTTTATTCTCGTTATATATGTAAAGCGTGACATTCTTTTTCGTATCCTTTTTTAACCGCAGTGTATCCGGGTTTATTTTCGATTTCTTATAAGTATAGTCATAATACTTCCCATTTGTTTTATATTTGTTTGGGTTAAAGGAACTAACTACGGTTACTGTCCGGAGTCCGCTGTTCCCATACTGCCATGTCTCATAAATATCGCCGGCACTGCCGTCCGCTTTCTCTTCCCGTTCCCGGAAATCATCATAGGAACGCAGGGCTTCATTTCCCATTTTCTGGAAGTAATCATATTTTACCCCGTTTGATTTTTTACCCGTCTTCGTATCTTTTTCATACTCCCTGGTCACATAGAACTGCTCTGTCACGACGTCTCTTTTCTGCCCGGTTCCTTCCTCTTTTGAGCCACGCAGGGAACCGGCACGATACTCATAGTGGGTTTCGCTTCCGTCTGCCGTGATTTTATTGAGGAGATAGCTCTGGTTCGTGGAAACACGCTGGGACGCTGCCCCGGCACCGGAGGTGTTGACCAGCCGCTCCACGGTTTTGTAACTGTACTTTTCCTTACTGCCGTCTACCGTTGCACTGGTAAGAATCACGCCGTGCAGCCTGTCCCCATAGTGGGGTGTGTAGGATTTTTCTTCCGTCTCATAGGTAATTGTTTTACGTGACACGCCCCCCTCGGCAGTTTTTCCCTGAACAGTAACTGAGATAACTGCCTTTTCGTCACCTTCACCGCTGTAATGGAATACAATCTCCCGTCCGACGGAATCTGTGATTTTACTGAAATAAATGTCATCGGTATACGTATAAGTAATCTTGTTGTTGTGGGCATCTTTCTGCAGCACAATGACACCGTTTTCGTTGAAATAGGTGCAGAGCCCCGTTTTGTCACGGAGAAGGTACCTGCAGGCGATGCCGTCTACGGTCTTGTCCCAGTCTTCCAGTTTAATATCATCATAATTATAATCTTCCAATCCCTGAATAAGATAACTTTTGCTGGCATCGTCTTTTTCTGTTTTGATATTCATGACCCCGGCACTGCCGTAGTGCAGGTATTTGGGTTCTTTTCCCCAGCCTTCTTCCTCCGTCAGAGTAACGGTCTCGATCCAGGGGAAATCATACCGCCAGCCGCTTGCCAGCCCATATACGTTATGCCCTGCGTTGCTGACAATCTTTGTCCTCTGGGTTTTT
>CANRWA010000032.1 GCA_947643415.1 uncultured Clostridia bacterium
GCACTCGGCTGTTAACCGAGTTGTTGTAGGTTCGAGCCCTACTCGGGGAGTTAAACGATTAATCGGTAGTTGTTCAAAAGTCCTGTAAGCAGAGAAATATATGTTTCTTTGTTTACAGGATTTTTTTATAGAAAAAAGTATAAGAATAGTATATGTAATAACTTTTAAGAAAGATTATTTGACAAAAATTATTTATTGAATTAGAATGTATTGTAAGACATATATAAGATAACACATTACTGTATCAAGCATTATATAATTATAATCAAGGAGAGTACATAGATCAAATGAAAACTAATAAGAAAAGTTATATTTCACCTGAATTATTTTATATTGAAAAAAAGCAAGATGAGGGTGCTTGTGAAGAAGAATATTGTAAAGTAGTCAACCATTTTATTTTTTATTATCACAAAAGGGCTCAGGTTTACAAGATATGGTATCTGGGCTTAAATGTTTTTAAACTAATATTATTAGCCTTAATACCAATCAGTCAGACTTTTTCAGTACGGATAGATCTTGCATGGCTTGTAACGGCGTCATCTTCTTTCTGTATCTTACTGGAATCCGTTACAAAGCTTTTCCTTATGAGGAACAAATGGCTTCTATATCGGAAGACAGAGACTTATTTAATGCATGAGAAACGGAAATATGCTACAGGAACAGGAGTCTATGCTGGCAGGTCAGATCCGGATAAATTTAACATATTTGTATATAACGTTGAATCAATTTTAGGCAATGAGTCATCTGACTGGTACGACATTGCTCAGAGCATACAAGAAAAAACGAAGGGGGCGATACATGATGAGACAAGATCGAACATATAACTATAATATGCCTATGACACTGGAAACACATTTTCAGAATCTAGCGCAAATCTTTCCATCTGTAAAGGAACTTCATAGTTTATGGATTCTATTGAGAAAACAAATTGAGGAGAAGTTGGTTTACTCTACCGGTGTTTTTGTCAATTATAGTCTTCATGATAAAACACATTGTTTCTCTGTTATTCAATCAATTGAAAGGTTTCTGGGAGAAGATCGTATCTGCCAGTTATCGGCAACAGATACTTTTATGCTTCTTGTCTGCATTTATTCCCATGATTATGGAATGGCACAAACCTTTAACAAGATATATGATATCCTTGGAAGTGCAATGTTTAAAGAATTTTTAGAAGAACAGGAAAAGGAAGATTTAATGGAAAAGGAGGATGCATGGGCGATACATAATATTCTTAATTACCTGAATGAGGAAAAGACAAAAATTCCCCTAAATGACCTGTATTTTTCTATTATGCTGGTTGTTCAGCTCTATCTTCGCCCCCTACATTGGAAAGGTGTTATAGACATCAGAAATGACTATAAAATTCTTTTTCAGAGCCGTCTTAAAGAACGTTTTATAAATGGGTCGGAAGGAATTGTGGAAATCTGCATGAGCCATGGACAGTCCAGAGAGATTCTGTTTAAATTGCCATACTGTTCAGATGGAATGTTCGGAGATGATTATCATCCCAGGTTTATTGCATCCATGCTGCGTCTGGGCGATCTGCTTGATATGGATAATGGACGGTTCCCGGTATGGTTTACGAGTGAGATAGCACATAATAAAAATCTGATCCCACAATTATCTATCTTGCATTTTCGTAAACATGAAGCGATCTCACATTTTTTGATCACACCTAAAAAAATAGAGATTACAGCTCAGATTTATTCCTCTGTTTTGGAACCAGACAACAGTGACAATATAAGAAAAAAGGATTTCTTAAGGGAAAAGGCATTGAAAGAGAGCTACGAGACAGCAAGCCTTATCAGCGAATGGACAGAACAGCTTTCCGATGAATGCCAGGAATTGGTGTTGAAATGGGATGAGATCGTCCAGCCTGATTTTGGACGGCCTCCTGCATGTCCCAAAGTAAATATTTATGTAGATGATGAAAAATATATGTCCCAAAATAGAACATTTCAGATGAAAATGCCCCAGGAACAGATAATGAAGCTTTTGGAAGGTACCAGTATCTATAAAGATAAATTTGTGGGAATCAGGGAAATGATACAAAATGCGATAGATGCATCGCTTCTGCAGCTCTGGAGCGACTTACTTGGAAATAGATATAGCAATCTAGGACTCACAAAAGACAAGGTAAGCAAAGATTTTGATTTATTTGATTTGATTAATGAAAATCAGGCTGTTATTTTTAAAAACTATGATATAAAAGTAGAAGTCATTGAAGATAAAGTAGGGGGGCAGGTTCTTGTTGTAGTAAAGGACAAAGGGATCGGTATAGCAAAAGAGGATATCCCATATATTGCAACAATTGGTTCAAGCAAGGAAAAGAATATCCGGATGCGGAGGCTGACCAATAAAATGCCGGCATGGCTGAGGCCGTCTGGTGTGTTTGGCATTGGCCTGCAGTCTGTGTTTCAGTTAACTGACTGTATTGAATTTTATACACGCCAGCACAATGAACCAGAACACCTGGTCTCATTATATTCATATGGAAAAAGCAAAGGGAGAGTTGAAACCAAAGTAGTTTCTGAAAAGGGAAACGAGTTGTTTTATGATAATACGATTCCTGGTACCAATGTCAAAATATCGGTTAATCCAGACAAAATACTGACAAATAAAGAGCACAAAAAGATAAACCTGCAATTTTACGATCCAGAGTTTCACGTAGATGATGAGCTGCATATGATTTTTGTCCAGGTTTCTAAGGCCTGTGAAAACATCATTAGAGAATCGGAATATGACTATTTTAATATTTTCTTTGAATCTATGATATTTGAAGAAGATGGTTCACGAAAAAAAGGAGGCACAGGGTCTAGGTGTCGGAGAAACAGTTTTATGTATCCCAATAATATGAGTTTATGGAGGAAGTTTGGAAAGAATCTTATGTCTTTTAGGCGCAGATCTCAAAAAGAATCATATTTTTATTATAGAAATCAAGCCTTTTTTTGGGACAAAGAAAATTTCCGGTGTTATTATCTTACATTAAGGGCCTGTCAAATAAAAGAGGAAGACAGCCGATATCAGGTGATATTGCCGGAAAAGGTACAAAGTTTATATAATATCAGTTATAAGTTTAATAAAATATCAAATACAGAGGCAATATATGCACAACAAAATTCATTAGGGCGTCTGCATGCCGGTTTCCTGAAGCTGGATGTTATGATCTTGGACGGCCATCCAATGAACTACATGAATATTGACAGGGACAGATTGAAAGAAGAGGCCATTAAGGAAGATGAGTTGATTACAGTATATGATCAGATGGTAAGGAATTGGTGCGAACTTCTCTGCCAGGAAAAAAAGTCAGAGAGTACGAGATGGCTTAATGAGATAGTGAAGGTTATTAAATGTGCTGGACAAGGTAGTTCATCAGCTATTGTAGGTACAGTGATCTCAATGATCCTGCTTTTTTACCAAAACGTCCCTGAAAAACTTTTTAGGCAATTTATGGAACGGTATTTTGCCACAATTGATTTTAACGATTTTGTCTTGGATGGGAATGAAGGATTATCGGTTTCCAAACTTTGGGACAGCCGGAATTTATTTCGGACATGTTCAACGTGTTTAAAAGATAAAAAAGAAAATAGCGGGATTCTCGATATAGAGATGGAAAATATACTGCGTCTTCCCCACAGAATGATAAAAGTAGAAAAGATTCAAAAAGGAGAGGGGGATTTATGTTACTTTTTACGGCTGCAGTCCGCAGATCCTTCCATTAAGACGATTGATATGGATGAAGAGACACGTCTGCATGATTATATGTCTGCCTTCGGTCCTGATACAGATAAGGATATAGGTATCCGTGTTGACAACATTCAGAATAAAGTTTTTAAGCCAGATAAAAGGTATGAGCTTTTAGTGGTGCCTTGTTTTCCTTCATCATTTCACAAGGGACGAAATATGGAAGCGGAATTGGATTATTGTTTAAATGGTTATATTTTATCGCCCTTTGATATAGTCTCTATTCCAAAGCTAGTCGATATAATAAAACTGGAAAAGAATTCGGCATCGGAAGTAGAGGAAATAAAATTAAAAGAATTAGTGAAAACGGTAATGGGTGGAAAACAATTGCGCAATTGTATTTCATACATCATGCTAAAAAAATTTTCTGAATGCAAGGATAAAGGGACAAAACAAGAAGAGATAAGAAAAGAATACAAGAGGTTTCTGGAATATTTTTGCAGACTGATTATAAAAAATAGAGAAAAATTTTAAATTTTGCAACATTTTACCTATCTTAATCGTTTAATAGGCAGAGTAGTGCAAAATATACATAAAAAGGGGGTATTTCATGAAGAAATATGTGATCACTACATTGTTGTTATTCCTTTTAGTGGGAATCAATGCTGTATCAGTATCAGCAAAGGTTTATAAGGAAAATGGTATTTCGTACGAAGTAAAGCATAAGGAAGCCATAGTTATTGATGCGGAAACTTGGGAAGGGGAATTGACCATCCCATCTACTCTTGGGGGATTTAAGGTAACCGGTATCGGCAGCTATGCATTTTCGGGAAAGCAGTATGAAAAGGTGACACTTCCGGACAGTATTAAGGAAATCGGCACGGATGCATTTAGAAACAATGAGAAGATTCAATCTATCCAGATGCCGGCAAACCTGCAGTATCTTAATACCAGGGCGTTTTCAGGGTGTTCCGCTCTTTCTGGGATTAAATTTAATGCGAAGCTCAAAGAGATTGGATATAGGGCATTTTCAGAATGTATTTCATTGAAAAAGGTCACATTGCCAGATTCACTGTTCTCAGTTGGTGAAGAAGCGTTTGAACGCTGCTATAAGCTAAACAGCATTAAATTTGGGAAAAAGTTAGCGGGGGTTGGAGAGAGAGCTTTTTATAAAAATTATGCGTTAAAGACAGTTCATATCCCTTCGAATGTAAATGAAGTGGAAAAAGAAGCATTTAAAAAGTGTGAGGATTTGAAGAAAGTAACATTTGCAGGCAGCAGAACCAAACTGGCTGAGGGAGTATTTGCAAACTGCATATCTTTAAAGAAAATAACTCTTCCAAAGAAATTGAAGAGTGTGCCAGAGAAATTGTTTTATGGCTGTAAGGGGCTGAAAAGCATTAAACTTCCTGAGACAGCGACGATTTTGAAGAAGAAAGCATTTTCCTATTGCAGCAATCTCCAGTCCATAAAGATGAGTAAGAAAACTTATGCGATCGGAGATGGTACATTTGCCTACACTGGCCTGAAAAAGATTTCACTCAGTCCTAACATGCAGTTTATCGGCAATGGGGCGTTTCGTGGAACAGAGCTTAAGAGCATAGCACTGAGATCTAAGGTCACTTTTATAGGCAACAAAGTTTTCGCTGACTGTAAGAAACTGCGTTCCATCTCTATTCCGGAGAGCGTCAGAGGCATCAATCCTGGTGCATTTAATAACTGTACCAGTCTGCGTGCGATTCATGTGGCAGCGGGAAATAAGAATTATTCCAGCCAGGACGGTGTTTTGTACAACAAAAACAAGACAAAATTGATCCAGTATCCGCTCCATAAAACAAATAAGAGTTTTCGTACGCCATCTACGCTTAATTCGATAAGAAGTAATGCATTTAGTGGGAATGCATATCTGGAAAATGTAGTAGTAAAGTCAAAAACCATTGGCGAGTATGCGTTTAGTGGTCTTGAATCATTAAAGAGTGTTACAATTCTTTCAGGAACAACAAAGATCAGTACAGGTTGTTTTATGGGATGCCGGAATCTGACCAGGCTTACATTACCGGATTCTGTATCGAGTATCGGCTATGGTTCTTTTGAAAGCTGTAGTTTCAGCAAAGTCCATATCCCTTCATCCCTAAAATATCTTGGGGACAATGTTTTTGAGGGATGCACGAAGATTCAGGAGTTTGAGGGTGGAACAGGAGCAAAGTATAAGGTAAGGGATGGGATTTTATATAATTCAGATCAAAGTACGCTGATCAAATATCCGCCAAAGAAGGCGGCAAAACAATTTACTGTTCCAAATAGCGTTCGGAAGGTAAGGGCCAGGGCCTTTGAATATGCTTCTAATCTGACAAAACTTGAGTTTGGTACAAAATTGCAATCCTTTGGATATCACGCAATATCGGAAGCAAAAAATTTGAAATCAATTGTGATAAATTCAAAGAAGCTGCATAGTGGTTATTATAACGCCGTAAGTAATTGTAACCGTCTTGCGGTAATTGTGGGACCGAATACATCGGAGATGAGATGGATGGCATCATCAGCGAATGCAACTCTGATTACATTGTAAAAAGCAACATAGGGTGGAGATTTATTATATAGGGGAAACAGGCTGTTATCGGCAGCCTGTTTTTGTATGTGTACAAAGAAAGGAACAGATACCGCATTGAGCTAACTTTTTTGAGACGTTGATTCATTGGGGTATAACGAAAAGGGTCAGGATTTTAAGAAATACCTGTTGTTAATATCAGAAAATGGCGATTGTCTGGATGGAACAGTGGCAGCGTGGTTTCCCGGTACTAAATTTGACATAAAATGGTGCCTCCTTGCAGGCAACAGACAGAAAAGCTCCCCTAAAAGAGTATATGGATCAGGGGATATAGGAAAGGATAGAATGTAAAATTACATTTCAGGTATAGGAACAAATGTTCGCAAAACAGTGGACAAACTGATGGAACTGTGCTATACTATAAAAAGTTTTCACTCCATGCAGTCTGTATGGATTTATATTGGATTTATGGAGGTGGTATTTAGTGCAAAATTTTTCTTCGAAAAATGCACAAAATAAATTTATACTTCACAGCGAATACAAGCCCACCGGTGACCAGCCACAGGCCATAGAGGCCCTCGTAAACGGATTCAAAGAAGGCAATCAATTTCAGACTTTACTAGGTGTCACAGGTTCCGGCAAGACCTTCACGATGGCGAATGTCATCCAGCAGCTTAACAAGCCCACTTTGGTAATAGCGCACAATAAAACCTTAGCGGCCCAGCTGTACGGGGAGTTCAAAGAGTTCTTCCCTGAGAATGCGGTGGAGTATTTTGTGTCCTACAACGATTAAATAATAATGGCACTATATATGGTATGAAATGAGAGTAAAATAGTCTGTATATAGTATGGCGATGGACGATTTGAGTTTGCATGGACTATGCGGACAGACAGACCGAATAACCAAAATTCGTGTAAGGGAAAAGTGGCGTAACAGAATGAAAAATCTACAGGAAGGATTTTAATCCGCTGGTTCGTTGTGGTGATGCAGGGCATCGCTAATGTTTTGGGACAGCAGGAAATTTTGCGGTTGAGGGAAAATGCTGAATATGATATGATGAGGTTGTAGATTTGAAAGGTATTTGTAATGAAGAAACATTTTTACTGGTTAGAAAATAGGTAAAAAATATGGTTTATAATGTATAGAAACTGCCAGGTTCGACATATTCATAAAAATTAAAGTCAGGAATGAGGTGGTATGATGTCAACATTACAAATGGAATTCATGGAAACCATAGAAGGGTTATCAGATGACACTATGCGGATTTTGTTAGAAGTGGTAAAGCAGGTTGTGCTTCCATTGGATCATAAGGAGAGTGTCGGAAGTTCGTCTGAACACCAGAGCAAACCACGCAGGATAGGCAGCCTGAAAGGGCAGAGGCTTATTGCAGAGGGATATGATATAGATGAAAGCAACGATGAAATCGCAAAAATGTTTGGAGTAGAATGATGATGATGGAAGTCTGGCTGATTTCCTTGCTGTCAGACTGGAAAAATATTGTGAAAGGATAAAAGAACATGCAGAAAAAGACACCTGATTACGATAATGTGTTTAAGACCATGAAGAGTAAACACAAGAGATTATTCATATCCGTAATCAATGACATTTTTGGTAAAGAATATCCGTTGGATGCAAAAGTAGAGGTTTTGCCGTCGGAAGGGTACCTGACTGATAGTGAGACGGCAGACGGAAGCAAAGAAATAGAGGAGCAGATTTCGGATTTTCTGATTAAAATAGGAAGTGAAGTTTACTTATTGGAGTGCCAGAGTTATGATGATGGCTCTATGGCGATCCGGATTGCGGAATATGCTTTCATCGTCGCCAGGCAGTTCGCAACGTGGGATATCGGGCATGCGACCATTCCCATGCCGAGGTTTTCCGTAATCTATGTTAAGCGGACGGAAAGAACACCGAAAAGCACAATTATTACTTTCAAGTTTCCAGACGGACAGGAAGTGAATTATGAATCAGAAAACGTAATCATTGAGGAATTTACGAAGGAATACATTGTGGAAAAGAGGCTGTTCCCTTACATTCCGTTTTATATTGCAAGGTATGAGAAGGAAATAGCATCTGAAGGAAATATAGAAAATGCGGTAAGCGACCTGGAATATTTCAGGGATGAAATGATCCGCTTATATCAGACAGGGGGAACTATCCGATGAAGAGCTGTTAGACTTAATGGGATTTGTAAACACCATTATCACGCATATCACAAATGGGAATAAAAATGAAGAAAGGTTGGTGAATGTTATGGGAGGAACAGTAATCGAGACTGAATCAGAGAGGTTGCGTCGCGAAGGTATCAACCAGGGAAAAGCGCAGTTGCTTATTGAAATGGGGCAAAAAGAAGGACTTGATGATACGATGATTTTGAAAAGGATGCAGGAATGGATAGGTTTGTCCTTAGAACAGGCGGCCGCTTATTTAGAGCAGTACGGAAAGCAGCTTGTATAGATTTATGAAGATGGGCAATAATGCCATATAAAAATAAGATAAATAACGAAATGGCTGTGAGGGTATTCTATCTCTATTTTGGATGGAATGCCCTTATTTTGCGTCCAAAATGGAGAAGTAGAACAAAAAGATTGGAGAAATATTATGCTTTTTGATAGCAGCTCAAAATGAAAGGAGGTCAGACAGTCTATGAAAAACGGAAAAGAAGGATGGTGGAAAAGATTTTGCGGATTTCAGAAATCAAAAAAGAAGGGAAAAGAACCATCAAATCGGATGGATGAAATTTCAAGCCTAACTGATTCAGAAGAAAAATCTGAATATATATTCACAGATTCGGATGGTAATGTAATCGTGCCAAATGGCAGAAAGACGATGGAGATTATGCATCTGGGTTATAGGGAGCATTTAAAAGAAGAAGGTTTTTGAATATTGCTAAAAGCATATCCGGGTATTCCATGAAGTTTTATGGGATGCCCTTATTTTATGCAGAAATCAAAAGGAAGGAGATTATTATGTGTGATTCTAAGGCACTGTGTTTGAAATTTGTAGGAATGGATTCGTGGGACAGGCCTGTTTATAAGGATGATAGTGGAACGCTATGGAAAGATGTAGATCCGAGAGCAGGAATGAAACCGAATTTATGTACTTCGGTAAATAATGAGTTTGACGGTGAGCCAGACATTGGTATGAAGTATTTGGAGAAATACTGGGGTGTGACGGTTGCCTTTGAGCCGGAACGAACTGTGTGGTAATAGGAAGGAGGATGCGGACATGGCAAGGAAAAGACCGATGACAACGGAAGGATTGTTCGATACTATCTGTAAAATTCTGAAAGAGAAGGGAAAGTTGCCGGATATTCTGGATTACGGACTGGCAACACACAGTCCTGTATCAATCACAAACTACGAGTATGGATTGAAAAACAAGCTGGATTACGGAGGAAATGAAGGAATTTATCTGGATTTGTGGATTGAATATACTGCCGAGGGAAAGAAATGTGCAAATGGTCTTGGTACTTTCAAGACTTTGCGCACGGATGACGAAGCTATGCATATTATGGCAGCCCTGTTAGCGGATTTCATCATAGAGGAGTATGTCTATGTCAACGCGAATTTAGATGACTTCACATGGGAGGGCGTAGATGTCCATGTGATTGAGGGATCAGGGGAGAAAAGCAAATGGGGATATTCCTGCGGGACGATGGAAGCGGCCCTGAAAAGAAAGGATGAATTGCTGATGAAATACAATAAAGTCATTGTCAGAGATAACGAGACAAGGGAAGAAAAAATCTATGAAAACGGAGGATAAATATGTCTGTAAGAATACACAAAAATACCGCAAAAGTAGACTGTCGATGGGTAATCGGGCTGCTCTTTGCGGAAGGGATTGCCTATGTTACCAGGATAGAGAACTATCCCGAAAAATGCTTTTATTGGGAATCAGGAAAAGAGCCTCTCTATTTTGAAAGCAAGAGAACTGTTGATGATTATGCTTTTGGCATGTTCCTGAATGGCTACCCTGCTGTAGTCATGGAAGTGCCAAAGGCAATCATAATAAACAATACAAAAATCAGGGAATCCTAAAGGATACCCGTATGGCGTGAAAAACCGCCATAAAAAATGAAAGGAGCGTGAAAACAATGCAGAAAGTTCAAAGAGATCAAAAGAATGAAGATGCAGAAAAGGTTGTGATGCTTGTGGCAAAGTTGAACCAGTACCGCCACGAATATTACAACAAAGCAAAACCGAGCGTGCCGGATGCGGTCTACGACCACCTTTTTGACGAACTGCAGAAGCTGGAAAAGAAGACAGGCATCATTCTGAGCAATTCGCCAACGCAGACCGTCGGCTATGCGCCTGTCAGTTCACTAAAGAAAGTAAGGCATCCAATCCCGCTGTTAAGTCTGGATAAGACGAAGCAGACGGAGGAACTGCTGCAGATGGCGGGGAAGGCGCCGGCTTTGCTGATGCTGAAACTGGACGGGCTTACAATCAAGCTTGTGTATGAAAACGGCCTGCTCGTGGAGGCATCCACAAGAGGGGATGGGGATATTGGAGAGGTAATCACCCACAATATCCCCGCTTTTTATAATGTGCCGACAAAAATACCGCATAAGAAGAGGCTTGTCATTACGGGTGAGGGTTTTATCCATAAGGACGATTTTGAGAGGATAAGGGAAGAAACTCTTGGGAAAGAGGATAAGGAAATCTGCAATGCAAGGAACCTCGCTTCCGGCTCGATCCGGTTATTAAATCCGGCGGCCTGTAGGGAACGCCATGTGTATTTCTATGCCTTCAATATTTTAGAAGGAATGGGTGATTTTAGGAAAATCGCTGACAGCCGGGGAAGGCTGCTGGAAGCGGCAGGGGAGCTTGGCTTTGCTGTCTGTCTCTTTACATTCCTGCCGGAACATGTAACCCTTCGGGAGATAGAGGACCGGATTGGCTGTTTAAAGGCGTTTGCAGAGGATGGTCAGATCCCGATTGACGGCATGGTGCTCCGTTATGACAGTCTTTCTTATTCAAAGAGATGCGGGAGAACCGGACACCATTACAAGGATGGTATCGCCTTCAAATTTGAAGATGATACCTATGAAACTGTATTCCGCAGTATTGAATGAGAGCCGGGACGTTCAGGGGAGATCGCGCCTGTGGCAGCCTTTGATACAGTAGAGATTGACGGCTGTTCTGTATCAAGGGCGAGCCTGCATAACCTGTCATTTATCAGGGATCTGGAGCTTTCCCCCGGCTGCCGGATACTCGTTTCCAAACGGAACATGATCATCCCGCATATTGAGGAAAACCTTGACCGGGGGCATTACAGGAAAAATTTGATTCCGAAGAGCTGTCCGTGCTGTGGAAAACCGACAAGGATTTTTTCAAGAGCCGGGGATAAGGGGAGGCTGGTTGAAACGCTGCATTGCGATAATCAGGACTGCAGCAGCCAAATCCTGCACAAATTTATCCATTTTGCGGAAAAGAAAGCTATGGATATTTCGGGAATTTCAGAGGCAACGATTGAAAAGTTTATTGAAAGGGGCTTCTTAAAGACATTCCCTGATTTTTACCATCTTGACCGTTACAGGGATGAGATTGTGCAGATGGAAGGATTTGGCGAGAAGTCTTATGGCAAGATTATTGCTTCTGTGGAGAAAAGCCGCAATACCACATTTACAAGGTATGTAGTTGCGATGGATATCCCTATGATTGGAAAGACGGCGGGCAGGGCATTAGAACAGCATTTTCACGGAGATTTGCAGGAATTTGCGAAAGCAGCGGTGGACTGCTTCGATTTTACATCCCTTCCGGATTTCGGGGATACCATGTGCCGGAACATCTGGGACTGGTTCCATGATTATGGGAACCTGAAACTTTGGAAAACGTTACAGAAAGAAGTTCATATTAAGAAAATGGAGGATATTACTATGGCAAAGAAAAATAACAGTACAAAGAGCAATCCGTTTATAGGATGCACGATTGTGGCTACAGGCAAGCTGGAGCATTTTACACGCAATGGTATCAATGACAAAATCATCAGCATTGGCGCTAATGCGGGGAGTTCGGTTACAAGAAAGACCAATTATCTTATCTGCGGTGAGAAGCCGGGAAGTAAGCTGACGAAAGCAAAGGAGCTTGGGATTCCGGTTCTGACAGAGCAGGAGTTTCTTGATATGATTCCGGCATAGGGAGGAAAAGCATTATAAAGTCGGTTTACAGGGCATGGGGGTATATCAGTTATGGTATGCCCCTACCTGCTTATAAGATGATTGCCTTGTGGGAAGGTTTGCTACAAATTTGCAGCAGCCTTACTGAGTTTTAAAACAATTGCTACAAATTTGTAGCAGAATACTGTGGATATAAAAAACTGATGCAAAAATACAGCATCTTAGAATGGAGACTAACTATATGAAGTCAAGTAAAAATTGATAAGATTTTATAGTTTTTCTTAGCGGATAAAAAATTGCATGACAAATAAAGCAACGGAAGTTGCCTTCAGAAAGGATATTTTATTTGTTACATTTGTGGAACAAATGCAGTGTTGTTTTTTAACAGTGAATAGATTACTCGAATCAATTTTTTGCCTACATGGCTTTGGGCTACATTAAAGTGTTTTCCTTCGGATCGCTTTTTTGCCATATAAGTAGCAAAAGTGGGATCTCTCATAGAAACCAATCTTGCAGCTTGCATGATAGCCCAACGCAAATAGGTAGATCCTCTCTTAACCATAGGTGTTTTAGACGCATTGTATTTTCCAGACTGGTAAGTAGAAGGTTCCATTCCTGCAAAGGCCAGAAGTTTCGCTGGTGATGAAAAATTATTTATATCACCAATCTCAGCAAGAATGATGGCAGCAATGGTATATCCTATCCCAGGAATGGTCATAAGTGGCGTGTTAAGTTCATCTACAACAAGTTTGATTTGTTGATCCAAAGTGTTAATTTCTGCTTGGACAGATTGAACCAACCGAATTGTCTGCTGTAATTCAAAGATTAAAGATCTGTTGGATGACCCGATAGAATTAGCAGCAAGCCCCCGTAGCTGAATTGCCTTTTCACGGCCATATTTTCCGCGTGAAGCTTTTGAAAGAACATTGATTAAATGTGTTAAATGACACGTGCTGACAGCTTCCGGAGATGGCAGTTCAAGTAATAACTGATAACTGGAGGCCTGGTGGACAGACCATACAAAACCAGGGAGTTCCGGGAAAATAATATCGATCAGTCGCGTGACAGACAGCTTGAGCTTGGAACGGTAACGAATCATACGGTAACGATGCCTTGTTAGTGACTTTAGCTCTTGGATTTGGTATGATGAAGGGGAATAGGATTTTGACTCATCAGAAAAGAGCATAGTTGCAATGACTTTGGCGTCACACTTATCTGTTTTGGTTTTCCTAAGGGTTGCGGCCTTACGAAAAGCATTTGTTACTAAAGGGTTCAGTACGGTAATACGAAACCTTTGGAATACAGATAGTTTGTAATGTTTGTGCTGTAATGACCTGTTGATTCAAGTCCTATTTTTACGTTTGAGAAATCATTTGATCCAAGGGCAGAGGTGATTGTGGTGTAAAGAGTATCGAAACCTTCTTTTGTATTTGAAATACGAAGGGAATCCGTAATGATAACACCATCAGAATCAATGATACAGCAGTCGTGTTTTGACTTGGCTACGTCAATGCCAACAAATAACATAAAAAACAACTCCTTTGTAATAAATTTACGCTGTGTTTCCGCAAGCTCTATGTTGAATGTATCCTTGCTATATATAAAACGTCATGCGTTATCTAACTCATTAACAAATAAACATAGAGCTGTGGTTAGAGCCTCCAAAGGAAACAGTCAGCTTATAGGGAAGCTGCCGTAGGTGTTATAACTAATCCACAGCGTCTACAACTGATTATATAGAAAATAATCAAGAAAGGAAAATGTGTAGTGAATTTCCCTATGAGTTCATTATACAAGGTGGTTTGAATGAGCGGAATATTCCATGACGGTCATTGGTACGGGAATACGGGTATGGTGTGCAAACGCTGTGGAAATCCGGTCTATCAGTCGGATCATGCTGAATACATCTACCAGTGTTTCCGTTGTGATGAGGATTTATATTCTTTTGAGGTAACGGAACAGGAAGGTTTCTATCTTCCGAAGGTAATAGTTGCCCGTCCGGTAAACGGCATTACCCTTAACGGAGGGCTGGAATATCTGTTGGACGGAAATAAGGAAGTCCGTATATTTAACAATCAGCCGGAAGCGGAAGCGTTTCTGTTGGCAAACGGTTTCATAAGAGAAGACCTGGAATTTTTATATTTTGTGGAGGTGGCAGATGATGGATTACAAGTTGATCGCAGAGAAAGGTAAATATGCCCTGATACAAAGGGGAAGCAGAATGCAGGAGTATGCTGTGGTGAACGGTCTGGATCAGGATAAAGGGGAATGGAATTACACCTGCAGCTACTATGGGGTTGGAAAACACTCGAAGCTGTCAGCGGACGAAGCCCTGTTCAAAGCCCTTGATGATTTCCGGTCAAGAACAGACAGGGATTACGTTTCGCATGAAAGGCTTTTAGAGATTGCAACACTTCTGAAAGACGGTCTGCTGGAAGATGATGCGGACGAAGCCTATGAGTATATGAGCGGTACAGTGGAATTATCCGAGAACGAAGCGGAGGTTTTGGGGCTTGATATGGATAAATATAGAAAAAATTGAAAGAATGGAGGTAGGAACAGGATGGATACAGAACAGTTTTACCCGACACCAAAAGAACTGCTTGAAAAGATTTTTAAAGATACGGACTGGAAGACGGTAAGCTCTATTTTGGAGCCGTCTGCCGGGAATGGCGATATTTGTGATTATATTATGGATGTGGCAGACAAATATCCTTACTATAACAGGAGCCTTGATATTGACTGCATTGAGATCAATGAGAACAGGCGGGCAGCCTTAAAAGGGAAAAATTATCGTGTCGTTTATGATGATTTTCTTAGATTCCAGACATACAAGCAGTATGACCTGATTGCCATGAACCCGCCTTTTGCGGACGGGGAGAGGCATCTTCTGAAAGCGCTGGAAATGCAGAAAAACGGCGGCTGTGTCATGTGCATACTGAACGCTGAAACACTGAAAAACCCGTACACGAAAGAGAGGAAGCTCCTTGTGCGCAAGCTGGAGGAACTGGGTGCGGCGGTTGAATATTACCAGTCGGCTTTTACCCATGCAGAAATTCGGACGGATGTGGAAGTCGCTGTCATCAAGGTAAGCATACCGCAGGCAGAAGATGTGTCCTATATCATTGGACAGTTAAGGAAATCGAAAAAGTATGCAGAGAAAGAAGCAGATTATGTTCATACGGATGTGGCGGTAAATGACATTGTTGAGGCGATTGTGATGCAGTGCGAGATGGAAATGGATGCAGGGATACGCCTGATCCGGGAATACTGGGGGATGAAGCCGGATATTATGGATTCCTTTGATTCCGATGGATACAAAAGCCCGATTATCACGATGAAGGTCGGACAGCATGACGCATCCATTAACCGGTATGTGACAGCAGTAAGGAGAAAATACTGGTCCGCGTTATTCAGGAACCCGAAATTTATACGGGGGATGACGTCAGAGATGCAGAGCGGCTATCTGGCGAAAGTGAACAAGCTGGAAAAATATGATTTCAACAGGTACAATATCAGGACAATCCAGGTTGAAATGTCAAGGCACATGACCGGGAGCATAGAAAAATGTATCGTGGATCTGTTTGACGAATTATCCTACCGTTACAGCATGGGGTGTGAGAAGAACATCCACTATTTCAACGGCTGGAAAACGAACCAGGCATGGGTGATCAACAGGAAAGTGATTATTCCCGTCTATGATGTGTTCTGCAATATCTTCCACAAATTCCGGTACAGCTACAGCGTGGGGCAGAAGCTTTCTGATATTGAGAAGGTGTTTGATTATCTGTCCGGCGCAGTATCCGGCAACTCGCCGCTCCCGTACATCTTACGGCAGGCGGAGGACAGGCAGGAATCAAAAAATATTGAGTTCCGGTATTTCACCTGTAATTTCTATAAAAAAGGAACGTGCCACATTATTTTCAAGGACGAGGAACTGTTGAAGAAATTCAACATCTTTGGGGCGAGGCAGAAGGGATGGCTGCCGCCTGCGTATGGAAGGAAAGCGTATCAGAAAATGGATGAAGAAGAACGCGCGGTTGTGGATTCTTTTGAGGGAGAGGCGTCTTATGGGGAAACCTGTGCAAGACCGGAATATTATTTATATAAGCCGAAGGACAAGCGGAATATGCTGGAATTATTGTCAGCATGAATGGAAGGAGCGGAGCAATGACTTATATATGTTCAAAACAGGCAAAGATTGACCGCCTGTGGGGTGTATTTATCAAACATATCCTGCAGATGGAGGCTGCCGGAATCAGTGTGGAGTATGTGAGGAAGGGCGAGGTTATCCTGAACGGATGGAGATACGAGCCGGTCTATTTTGAAAACACTATGAGGTATGAGCCGATCGGTAATCATAAGGAGGGAAATGTCGTACTGGTGGGGCATGACATCCAGCCGCTTATAGAGTATTTGAAAAAAGCAGGGAAAGAAGGAGGCAGTGTACATAATGGCGAGATATGATGCGAGGGAAGAACAATGGACACCGATGGAAATTAAGGGAGTGCGTGGATATTTCTGTGACCTTCGGATTGACAGGGCCACGGTTCCGAACAGTTTTGATTTTTGGGAGCTTGCCGATGGCGACAGTGACGGGACGCCATGCCGCTATAAATTCGGGATACTTGTCAATTTTTTCGGCACATTCATTACAACCGGGAGGCTTCCGGTTGATGACATGGAGTACAGGGAAGGCTATATTAACAGTGAAGATGAATGGGGATTTTTTGACGGTTCCTATTCATTTTCAGAGATTGAGGAAATGGAAGGGTGCACGAAATCCGGTGGACTTCGGTTTTGCACGGACCAGAATGGAAAGGGGATGGATTCAGATGGTAAAATTAAGCAGTGGCCAGTATGTAATCGGGTTTGATAACGGCTACCAGTTTGGAAAAACGGCGCAGTCCTTATTTGATAATGGCGTTTATGCTATGGGGACAGTGGAGCCGACGGTTAAGGAGCATTCGTTAAAGTATGGCAGAAAATATTATAAGGTCGGCGAGGGCAGGGCGGCTATTACGGAGGACAAGGTATCGGATGAAAACGCAAGGCTGCTCACGATGGTTGCCATAGCAAAGGAGCTTCGTACAGAGGAAATCCATAAAGCAGAAGTAATATTGGCAGTGGGGCTCCCGTTCTCTGATTATGGCAGGGAGAAGAAAGCTCTTTTGGAGTATTATGGGCAGAAGCCTGCGCTGAAATATGAGTACGAGGGAATCCGGTATGATGTGACAATCAGCCGGATTTTTGTATTCCCGCAGTGCTATTCTGCGATTGCCCCAAGGCTTGCCAATATGAAAGGGGATTATCTGGTTGTGGATATCGGGAGCAAGACAACGGATGTGCTGCTGCTAAAAAATGGGATGCCCGTCGAACGGAGATCCATCACGGTTGAAAAAGCTATGGTAAAGTGGATGAAGCAGATTCAGGGGAGACTGCAGATCCAGTATGGAAAGAATGTGCCGGAGAGCGAAATCCTGAAAGTTGTCTTAAAGAAAGACAGCTTCCTTCCGAGAAATCAGGTAAACCATGTGAGGGAAACGCTGAGAGAACTGATTCACGGCCTGGAGCTGGAACTGATGGAGAGGGAATTTGACCTGCAATATACGAATGTCATTTATGTCGGAGGCGGCGCTGTGGCGGTGAAGAATTTTTCCGAATCGCGGAGGAATGTAGCTTTTGATACGGATATCCACGCCAATGCGAAGGGCTATGAATTTCTTGCCATGCAGATATTACGGAAGACAGGAGCGGCATGATATGGGGGACAAGTATGTGGCAACGGTACGGTTCCATATGGAGGGTGTGGAAGCGGAGCTGTATGGGAGGATTATGGAGGGAAAGAAGGAGGCGGGGCTTTCCGTTCCGGATTATATCAAGCAGATTTTAAAGGAGTATTTTGAAAACAAAGACCGGGAGGACAGCCGGAATGAATGGCTCGAATAGTTCGGCAGGGAGATAATTGGGATTGTAGAACGGGTGGTCAGGAATTGTATCAGCGGGGGTAATGTGAATGCTATGGGAACAGGAACAGCGCTCATGGCAGATACAGAAGAGGCGGCTAACCGGGAAGGGGCTGGATTGCCAGAGCAAAGCGAAGAAATACCGGAGGGTGCATTGGATTTCCTGGGTGGGATGGAATGATGCACTTTCCGGAGAAAGGGTGTATCCACTGCGGATATGCCTTTTTTTCTATGTTCCGGTGGACGTGCTGCAAAAATGTAGCAGCTAACAGCGAAAAATAACCGTCTGCTACAAATTTGCAGCAGACAGAGCAAGTAAAGATTTGAAATGCTCATTTTTTGAGAAGGCAGTTTTCGGGACAGAACGGAGAGGGCCAGTGGGATAAAATTGTTATTCACGGCTATGTAGGAAACAGTGCTGAAATCTGTCTTCAGAAGCTCCTTGTCATGGCAAAAGATAATGTTCAAGTCGCCCAACAGGGAATTGTATTTACGGAGCATCCGAGGGCATGAGCAGTGGCAGATGAACTGAAGAAAATGGTAAGCTGTAGGATGAAGAGAAATCCCTTGAATTGCGGAAGAACTGCGGTTCAAGGGATTTTAATTGTAATTACTTTTATACTGAGAATAGGATTGAAAAACAGATTGTAATTTATATTGTAATTACAATCTGTTTGTGCTATGCTGATATATGTAGAATTGGGTCAAGCAGAAGCGGGAGGGCTGACTATGCAGAAAAAAAACATCGTCCCGATGGAACACTTTAATATCGGCGAATTTAATAGAGGCCAGTCTTCAAAATTGATACGCGGTCTTGTGGACGAAGATAAGACGGCATTCATTTTGAAGAACGGAAAACCATTAGCAGTAGTTCTTTCATATGAGCGATACGAGAGACTTTTGGCTAAAGGAATAGATATAAATGATTGCTGATTCCCAATGCAGCAGTGACCAATCATAAAACGGGAGGATTATTAACCATGAATAAACATCAGCTGGCATCTACAATCTGGGAATCAGCTAATCAGATGCGATCAAAGATAGAGGCAAATGAGTATAAGGACTTCATTCTGGGATTTATTTTCTACAAGTACCTGTCAGAGCGGGAACTTGAATTGTTCCGCAAGGAAAAACTCAGCGATGTAGAAATAAAGAAGGTCAATGAAAAAGATGTCAAATATGCAAAGCATGTGCGTGAGACACTGGGTTATTTCATTGCATATGACAATCTGTTTTCCACATGGCTTGTTATGGGGAATGATTTTGATGTGAAGAATGTCAGGGATGCTCTTTCAGATTTTGATCAGAACATTGATGAAGTCTATAAGAAGGTCTTTGAAAAAATCTTCAACACGCTTCAGACCGGGCTTTCTAAGCTGGGAGAAACATCGGGATCACAGACTAAAGCAGTGAAGAAGCTATTGAAGCTCATCAAAAAGATCCCGATGGATGGCAAGCAGGATTATGATGTGCTTGGCTTTATCTATGAATATCTGATCAGTAACTTTGCCGCCAATGCGGGGAAAAAGGCTGGAGAGTTCTATACACCGCATGAAGTGTCTGTCCTGATGTCTGAGATTGTAGCAGAGCATCTGAAGGACAGGAAGCAGATCAAAATATATGATCCAACGTCAGGCTCGGGATCGCTCCTCATAAACATAGGCAAATCTGCGGCGAAGTATATCAGTGGGGATGGCAAGATTGATTACTATGCTCAGGAATTGAAAGAGAATACTTTCAATCTCACCAGAATGAATTTGGTCATGAGAGGAATCAAACCGGCAAATATCAATGTCAGGAATGGAGATACGCTGGAGGATGACTGGCCGTTCTTTGAAGAAAATAAGAAAGAGACTACCTATGAGCTTGTGAGGGTGGATGCCGTGGTAAGCAATCCGCCTTATTCGCAAAAGTGGGATCCTAAGGATAAAGAGTTTGATCCGAGATACAAGGATTTCGGTGTTGCACCGAAGGCAAAGGCAGATTTTGCCTTCCTGCTCCACGATCTCTATCATCTGGTAGATGATGGTATTATGACAATCGTTCTTCCTCATGGTGTTCTTTTTAGAGGCGGAGAAGAAGCGAAGATTCGTGAGAATCTGATCGAGAAGAACCGTATTGATGCAATTATCGGATTGCCGGAGAATATTTTCTTCGGAACGAACATTGCAACAATTATTATGGTGTTAAAACGGAACAGACCATCAACAGATGTGCTCATCATTGACGCATCCAGAGGCTTTGAAAAATCTGGAAAAAACAACAAGCTGAGGGCATCTGATATTAAAAAGATCGCCGATACGGTCAAGTGCAGAACAGAGATTGAAAAGTATTCCGTGCTGGTTCCCAAAGAGACCATTCGGGATAATGAATACAATCTGAATATTACCAGATATGTTGATTCGGCTGATGATCCGGAGAAGTGGGATATTCGTGCGACGATGTTCGGCGGAATACCGGAGGCAGAAGTAGATGCCTTTGGCGAATACTGGGAAGCCTTCCCCGGACTTCGAGAAGCACTATTTGAGAGCGCTTCTGAAGGATATGTTCAGCCGAGGACAGATGATATCAAAGGAATCGTAGATTCTTTCGAGTCTGTCGAAGAATATAGGGTTGCGTTTACAACAGCCTTTGAAGGGTTCTATGAGATTCTTCAGGAAGACTTAATTGAAGGAATCCTGGATGTTGAAGCCGAGCAGGAGAAAGAGAAAATCACGGGAGATATTTTTGGGAGAATTGATCCTGTAAGGTTAGCGGACAGATATGTGGCTTATCAGGTGTTTGCGAAATACTGGGACATTATTTCTGCTGATATAGAAATGCTTCAGACAGAGGGATTCCAAGTCATTACACAGGTGGATCCCAACATGGTCATCAAGAAAAATAACAAAAACGATGACGATGATGAAGTGACAGAGGTACAGGATGGCTGGAAGGGACATATCTTGCCGTTTGATCTTGTGCAGGAGATGCTGATGCCGGATGAAGTTGCGGAAATCAGCAGGCTGGAAGAACGTCTCGCTGAAATAAGCAGCGAATATATGGAGATTATTGACTCTCTTGATGAAGATGAAAAGCAGGGAAGTTTCCTGAATGACAGCAATGACGCTTTTGTTTCAAAAGAATTAAAGGCGGCTTGCGACGAGATCCTTCAGGATATTGAAAGTGATGAAATAAATGCACTTAATAAGTATCTGTCTCTTCCGAAGAAGGACGCAGTAGCGTTTATGAAATCATGCAGTGATGCTGACTGGTCACAGATTGAAAAGAATAAAGATGGCGGCTGCAAAAAGCCTTCTCTAACAAGCAGGATTCAGCAATTAAGGATGGGATTTGAATTCCCAGAGGATTCCCTGGATGGGAAGTTGCTGGCTGCATTGAAACTTATGGATGAAGAAAGTGCAGTGAAGAAAGATGTTAAGCAGAAAAAGGATGCTCTGCACATCAGGACGAAGGAAATAATAGAGGGTCTTTCGGAGGAGAAAGCATTAGAAATAGTTGAACAAAAATGGATTGTACCGCTGGTTAAGGACTTAGTTGAAATATCGTCTACCATAATACAGAATGCAACAAATCGTATGGAGTATATTTCACAAAAGTATGCGCTAACCATGCATGATATTCAAAGTGAAAAGACAGCGATAAGAAGTAGCCTTGTTGATCTTGTTGGCACTTTAAACGCCAAAGGTGCTGATCAAGAGGGTCTTCAAGAGTTTAAATTGATTTTAGGAGGCGAAGTTCATGAATAATAATGACAAAACGCCGGAGATTCGATTTAAGGGATTTAATAAGCCTTGGAATAGCGAGAAAATGGGGCGTATCGTAGATGTAAGAAGTGGAATGGATTATAAACATTTAGGGCCGGGGGATATACCAGTATATGGAACAGGAGGATATATGCTGAGTGTTGATGAGGCACTTTCTTACAAAGAGGATGCTATTGGAATTGGGAGAAAAGGAACCATCGATAAACCTTATATTCTCAGAGCTCCTTTCTGGACGGTGGATACTTTGTTTTATGCTGTCCCAAAGGAAAAAAATGATCTGAATTTTGTATATGGTCTTTTTCAGAATGTTGATTGGAAAAAGAAAGATGAATCTACCGGAGTGCCAAGTCTTTCTAAAACTGCTATCAACGATGTGGATGTATATACGACAGATTATGCCGAACAGAACGAAATAGGGAAATATCTTGCTAATTTTGATGAGATGATTAAATTGCATCAGCGTGAAATTGAAAGACTTGTTTGTGTTCGGAAAGCAATGATTGAAAAGATGTTTCCCAAGGATGGTTCAAATGTTCCTGTTGTGCGGTTCAGGAACTTCACAAAACCGTGGAAACTATGCCCTTTTTCCGAGATATTTACTGAACGTCATATAATAGATACGATTTCCGATGAGTATCCGCAGCTTGCGTTTACGATTGAGGAAGGGGTTATCCGACCGGAAGATAAGAAAACAAATAAACGAGATTTCTTGATCATAGACAAGGCTACGAAGAAATATCTGCAGACGGAGTATGATGATATCATCTACAATCCTGCAAATGTTGTTTACGGTGCAATTCATAGGAATGCTTTGGGCAAGGGCTGTGTTTCGCCTATTTATAAAATCTTCTATACAGATCAGGATTCAACCTTTATGGAGTGCATTGTAAGGCATCCGCGCTTCATTAAAGAAATATCACGGAGCATGGAAGGAACGGTAAAGAAGCTGAGGACATTGAAGCCGAAAGCTTTTCTGGAAATGAGTGCCTATATCGCGCCAACTATTGAAGAACAGCGTCAAATCGGTGAATATTTCAGACAAATGGATCGACTGATAGAGATAGAGAAGGAAGAACTGGAGAAGATCAAGCATATCGAAAGTGCATGCTTGGAGAAAATGTTCGTGTAAAAGGAGGTGCCGGGCGTGATCTTTGATAAGGAATCGGACTTTGAAGAGGCCGTCATAAGTGTACTGGTGGAGCGAGGATGGGAACCGGAAGTTATTCGGCATCCATCAGAAGCGGATCTGTTGAAAAACTGGGCTGATATTCTTTTCAATAATAACAGGCAGCGAAACTGCCTGAATGAGTGTCCGCTGACGGATGGTGAGATGCAGCAGATCATGGAGCAGATCATCAATCTGCGTACACCTCTTAGATTGAATGGCTTTATCAACGGAAGAAGTGTTTCCATTACCAGAGATAATCCTGATGATGAGCTGCATTTCGGGAAAGAGGTCAGTCTCAAAATCTATGATCGACAGGAAATTGCATACGGTGAAAGTAGGTATCAGATAGTACAGCAGCCACACTTAAACACTAAGTCGCCTATCCTGAATGACAGGCGTGGTGATCTGATGCTTCTGATCAATGGTATGCCGGTCATTCATATTGAGCTAAAGCGGAGTAATGTTCCGATCAGTGATGCTTATAATCAGATCATAAAATATTCCCATGAAGGTGTGTTCCGAGGGCTCTTTTCGTTGATCCAGGTGTTTGTTGCGATGGAGCCGAAGGAAGCGGTATATTTTGCTAATCCCGGAGAGGATGGTATCTTTAATCCGGCATTCTTCTTTCACTGGGCTGATTTTGACAATGTCCCGATCAATCAATGGGATAAAGTGACGGCTGGACTTTTAAATATTCCTATGGCGCATATGCTGATAGGTTTTTATACGATAGCCGATACGGATGACAATCTGTTAAAGGTTATGAGAAGCTATCAGTATTATGCGGCAATCGGTATTGCGGATCGTGTAACTAAGCGAAACTGGAAAGAGGATACCCCTGAAACGCAACGGGGCGGACATGTATGGCACACAACGGGCAGTGGAAAAACGATGACAAGTTTCAAGTCAGCTCAGTTGATCGCCAGCTCCCATGATGCTGATAAAGTGGTGTTCCTGGTAGACAGAAAAGAACTGGGCATCCAGTCTCTTAAAGAGTATCGGTCTTTCGCCACGGAAACAGAGAGTGTCCAAGCTACGGAAAATACAGATATCCTGATTTCAAAGCTGAAGAGTGACGATCAGGATAACACGCTTATCGTAACATCCATTCAAAAGCTCAGCAATATTTCCGAAGAGATGGAAGGTCTGAGGGATGCGGATCTGAAAAAGATTCGTTCAAAGAGACTGGTCATAATAATTGACGAATGCCACCGGTCAACTTTTGGAGAAATGTTGACAACGATAAAGGATACCTTCAAGCATTCTATTATTTTCGGTTTTACAGGTACACCGATACAAGATGTCAATATCAAAAAGGATAGCACGACTACAACGATTTTCGGTAGCGAGATCCATAGATATACACTTGCGGACGGTATCAGGGATAAGAATGTTCTGGGTTTCGATCCTTATATGGTGAAAATCTACGATGATAGTGATCTCAGGGAACAGGTTGCGCTTGAGCGCGCAAAAGCAAAATCTGTTGTTGAAGTCATGAGGGATAAGAAGAAACAGAAAATCTTCTATAAATTCATGGACTCTTCGCAGGTAAAGATGGAAGGGGAGATGGTCGGCAACAGATGGGTTAAGGGCATCGAGGATTATATTCCGAATGAGCAGTATCAGACGGAAGAATATATGATGGGCGTCATTTCGGATATCAAGAAGAAATGGCTCATATATAGCCGTGGCAGAAAATTTCATGCGATATTTGCTACTTCCAGTATTCCTGAAGCCGTAGCGTACTGGCGCATGATGAAAAAGGAAATGCCGGAACTTATGATTACGGCGATGTTTGATCCGACCATTGATAACGAGAGCGGCACAGGAACGCTGGATAAGGAAGACGGCATTGTCGAGATGCTGGAAGATTACAGAGATCGGCTTGGACAGACATTTACGATACCAACTTATGATAAATTCCGGAAGGATGTGAGCCTTCGTCTTGCACATAAAAAACCTTATGACAGGTTGGAACCAGATCAGCAGATTGACATTCTGATCGTTGTAAATCAGATGCTTACCGGCTTTGATTCCAAGTGGGTAAATACTCTGTATTTGGATAAGGTGATGCAGTATGAGAATCTGATACAGGCATTTTCGAGAACGAACCGTCTGTTTAATGAATCAGAAAAGCCGTTCGGTATTATCAAGTATTACAGAAGACCAAATACGATGGCGAAGAATATCAAGGCGGCGGTGGAAGCGTATTCCGGCAATATTCCTATGGGATTGTTTGTTGATAAGCTACCGAGAAATCTGCGCAATCTTAACCGAATATTTGAAGAGATAAAGGAAGTGTTCGATGCCGCCGGCATAAAAGATTTTGAGCATCTTCCGGAAGAACAATCTGAGAAACGGAAATTTGCAAAACTGTTCAATCAGTTTGATACGTATCTTCAGGCGGCGAAAATCCAGGGATTTAACTGGAAGCAAAATATTTATCCTGCTGAAGATGGATCGGATATCGTGATGCTGTTTGATGAGATGACATATCTGATCCTGCTTGCAAGATATAAAGAACTTGCCGGAGGCGGTGGTGGAGGCCGTGGGGGTGATGTTCCGTATGATGTCCAGATACATATCACGGAATATGACACTGCAAAGATTGATGCTGAGTATATGAATACCCGCTTCGAGAAGTTCTTGAAGCTCATTCAGGGTGAGTATGATCAGGAAACGCTGGATAAGACGTTGACGGATCTCCATAAGTCATTTTCCATGCTGTCAACAGAAGAACAGAAATATGCGAATGTATTTCTTCATGATGTACAGGCGGGCAACGCCAGAATCATACCCGGTAAATCATTCAGGGATTATATTTCTGACTTGATGAAAGGTGCGGAGAATGCAAGAATTAAGCGCGTTGTCCGCAGACTGGGATGTTATGAACGGCTTCTGCGGGAAATGCTGGCAAGAAAGGTTACGAAAGAAACAATAGAGGCTCACGGAAAATTTGATGAGCTGAAGGCAAGCGTGGATTATGTCAGAGCGACAGAGTTTTTCACCGTTGTCGAATGCCAGAATTTCCGAGAGTCAAGGCTCGCCATGTTGGTAGATGCATATCTGAGATACTTCCTTTTGAATGGGGGACAGGATCCGTATCCAGAGAATGAATTTGATCGAAAATATAAGACTAAGAACGAAGGCGATTCGCAGAATAACGGCGATAATAGGAAGCCGGTAGGCGTTGTATTGACGGATGATGAAATGGCGGGCAAAAGCGTTACGACATCTGTCAAGAAAACGAAGCTCAAAGAATGGTATTCTGAGAGTAAAGCCTTGGCCTGCATGGTGAATACGGATTGTTTTGCATATGTTGATAACAAGCTTTGTGTATATGACAAAAAGTATCTGGAACGCGACGAGAGCGGAAAACTGTTCTTTACTCAATATGCAAAAGATCATGAAGAAGAATGCTTTTTACAGTTTGTAATTGATGATGAAACCGGGGTTCTTCATTATATAACGCTTCCGAGTTCTATGGCTTGTAAATCATTCAATTATTATGATGAGCTTTCTGCATTGTCAGATGATGAGAAACTTAGCTTGGGGCTTGTCAGTGAGATATCAAATGAAATGCTGACTGCGATCAATGGGCTGGATTTCGGGGATGCATTGACCGCCCTCATGGACAAAAAGATATGTGGTGTCACATTCAGAACATTGAAATCTACGACAGGTTTGGATAATACGACGGTCAGCAACATGAAAAAGGGTGTGAATCTGACAAAGTCAAATGTTATATCTGCCTGCCTTGGTATCCATATTCCGTTCCGGGTAAGTAGCAGAATGTTGCAACTGGCAGAAACACCGATTGATCTCACTTTGCCGGGGAAGAAGGGTGAAGAGAATGGTGTGTATGATCAGATTCTGCATTTGAACTGGGCGGAGGATTATTCGGATACTTATGATGAATTAAAAGCGGATCATTATGAGCATCTGATCCATCAACCACCAATTTAATATCATGAAATAAGCGAAAAGTAGATCGGAGAAATCCGGTCTATTTTTTGAATTTTTTTTGTTGAACTTTCTTCTATAGATTCCAACGAGAGGATGGGCTTTGCGAGGTGACATCACTTTGCAGAGCCTATTTTTATGCCGTTTTTGCTGTAGAACTTTTTTCAACGGGCAAAAATTGAAGCTGTGATATGCTCCAGAAAAATGCAGAAGTCAAGGAAGTAAAGAGGTGCTGAGATGACAAGAAAAGAGAGAAGTAACTGGATCACAAATATTGAAAATACAGCTTCATTTATCGAGTCAGAGATTGGAACAGAAACGGTGAATTATGTCTTAGAAAAGTACGGAGCAAAGTCAATAGAGCAGATTGCATCCTCCGATTTATCTGAGGTTTTCAATGAATTATACGCAATCGAAGCGGATTTAAGATCCGGATAACTAGAAAAAGATTGGCGAAAGCCGCTTAGAAAGATAGGTGGGAAATCGGAAAACCAGGGTTTCTCATACCTATACCAGTAGGACAGTGGGTACGGATCAGAGTCCTCATCCATGGATGAAGGTTCTGATGGGTATCCGGCGGATATCCAAATAGCTATTTACAGATTTCATATCGGCCCATGATGCGCAGTGGACAGGATACGAACATATTGCATTCCAGACAGTTGCCAAAACGGCAGCGGCGGAAAGCGATGTGTATGTACCCATGGTTTACTGTGCTCTTTTTGCATTATGGGTACGTCGGGGGATGAGCCTGTCGGTGTCTTGTCTCACTGTCTCCGGGCCAGAAACGGAGGCAAAAGATGTTATTCAGGAAAACACCGACAAATGAGAGAGACAACTATGTGTACAGGTTCAATGAAGGGACGGTATCCGTTATTGCGGAAGGTGATGAGGCGGCAGTCTGGATCAAGTCGCTCCATTCCTTCGATGATGCTGAGGTCTACAACAATATCAAGAACAGCAGACCGCAGCTTGAGTCCTGGCAGAAGAAGGCTCTGGAAGAGTGGAAGTATCAGCATCCGGGCGAAGAGCCGGAGAAGAACTGGAACCTGTCGATGGACGGATTGATGATGACGGAGAATCCGGACACAAGCATTTATGCGAAGCAGCTTGCGGAGATGACGGCGGAAGAGCCTGATCCGCAGAAGGAGCTTCTTTATGAGAAGCTGTCCGAGCTTACGGAGGATGACCAGGAACTATACCGCCTGTATTTCATTGAAGAGCGTTCACAGGAAGAGATCGCGAAGATGAAGGGCGTGTTGCAGAACACTATCTCCAAGAAGCTCCGCAGGATCAGGAAGCAGCTGACCGAGATGTGCAGGAAAGAAACTTGAAAAGTTTTTCCGGGAGGGGTTTAAAAAGCCCCTCTTTCTTTGACTGGGATATGTAAGGAAGAGGAACTTCCTACAGAAAGCGAGGTGGAAGGAATGGCATCCTACTGTACCCAAAAAGAACGGGAAAATATCCTAATTCGACAACGCCAGGGAATTGCTGCCATGAAAATTGTAGATGGGAGAAAAATATCCTTGAAAACAGGGCGCCCCACCGGAAGACCTGAAACCGACTATCCAGAAAATTGGGATGATGTCTATCATAAATGGAAAAATGGAGGAAATAACTGCTGTGGCTTCGCTCCCAGACAGTTTCTTGGCCTAAAAACCTATACTTTCTATAGCTCGTTCATCAGCATGAGGCGGAGCATCCAGCAAATTCTTCTTATTCGCTCCAATAATCTTCCGTTTCCTGTGTCGTTGTTTTAACACCAAACAATTTCCACATAAAATCTTCCCTTTCATGAAAGATATCTGTGATCCGCACTGCATTTTCCTCAATCCGGTAAAAAGCATAATTATGCTGTACATACAGCATTCGGTAGTCACAGGGTATCCCTATAAGATTTTCTACAGACGGTTCTTTGTTTTCAAACTGTTGCAGAGTACGAAATTCCTTTGTCATTTCCCGGATTACGGCGTCTGCTTTTTCAGAGCCGTATTTGGCAGAAATCTCCTGCTTTATTTCGTGCAATTTTTCAATCGCATCTGGAGAGTATTGTAATTTTTTCAATCAGATACCCCCAGTTCCTTCTCTGCTTCATCTACAGAAATCCATCCCTCTTTGTCTGCCCGTTCCTCTGCTTTCCTCAGTTTGGACACTAAGGTATAAGCCGCCCGATAGCGGTCAAGCTCATCAATCTCTGCCATGGTAAGGATTCCATACTCGCCATGACCGTTCCGTGTAAGATAAACCCTCTTTGATGCATCTACCTGTTTTAATACTTCTGTGTAATTCCTTAAATCTGATATTGGCTTAATATTGGGCATGTCGATCAACTCCTTTGCTTCATTATATACAATATAGGATGTCCTTGCAAGCAAATTCGCGTGTGAATTTACTTGCATAAAATGCCAAAAGAATAGTTGTTTGCAGAAAATCCCGAAAATAATCCTGAACAAATGTTTGTTTGCGCATAGACAAATGACAAGTATTATGCTACAATGAGCAAAGTGACAGTCGAGCTTGCTTGGACCGGCATTTTGCGAATGCTTTCATCGAGACGTTAGTCGAGATGTTACAATAAAAGCCGTTGTATCCCAAGTTTTTCCGTTCGATTTTATCTTGTCCGCATAGTTTGGAAAACCCGGCTGAGTAACCAAAATTCGTGTAATGGATATTTTTTAAGAAATGGAATACTTAAACTGTACGAATTGCGGGCGAAATATCGAACTTTTTGATTATGGATGTTGGAGGTGATGTTTGTGCAAACTGCACAAAATATCTTTAAATTACACAGCGAATACAAGCCCACCGGTGACCAGCCACAGGCCATAGAGGCCCTCGTAAACGGATTCAAAGAAGGCAACCAATTCCAGACTTTACTAGGTGTCACAGGCTCTGGAAAGACCTTCACGATGGCGAACGTCATCCAGCAGCTAGGCAAGCCCACTTTGGTAATAGCGCACAATAAAACACTGGCGGCCCAACTGTACGGGGAGTTCAAGGAGTTCTTCCCTGAGAATGCGGTGGAGTATTTTGTGTCCTATTATGATTATTATCAGCCAGAAGCCTATGTGCCCTCCACGGATACCTATATTGAGAAGGATTCTGCTATCAATGATGAGATTGACAAGCTTCGGCATTCTGCCACAGCAGCATTGACAGAGCGGAATGATGTCATTATTATTTCCAGTGTATCCTGTATCTATGGGCTGGGAAGTCCTATTGATTATCAGAACATGACAGTATCACTCCGGCCAGGCATGGAACGCGACCGCGACGAAGTAATCCGCAAACTCATAGATATTCAATACACAAGAAACGATATGGATTTTCACCGTGGCACATTCCGTGTCAGGGGGGATGTGGTGGAGATCTTTCCGGCATCGGCGACAGACCGTGCCCTGCGGGTGGAATTTTTTGGGGATGAGGTGGACCGGATACAGGAGATTGATGTGCTGACAGGAGATGCCGTCAGCCAGTTAGAGCACATGGTTGTTTTTCCTGCCTCTCATTATGTAGTATCACAGGATAAGATGGAACGGGCAATACAGGGGATTGAGGCAGAACTGAAAGAACGGGTTTCTTATTTTAAAAGTGAGGACAAGCTGATCGAGGCACAGAGAATTTCAGAACGGACGCATTTTGATATAGAGATGATGCGGGAAACAGGTTTTTGTTCCGGCATTGAAAATTATTCTATGCATCTGAGCGGCTTAAACCCAGGAGATACGCCCCATACACTGATGGATTATTTTCCAGATGATTTTCTGATCATTATTGATGAGTCACATATTACAGTTCCGCAGGTAAGAGGTATGTATGGGGGAGACCAGTCAAGGAAGACGACATTGGTAGAATATGGCTTTCGGCTGCCATCTGCCAAGAGCAACCGGCCTCTGAATTTTGAAGAGTTTGAGGGGCATATTAATCAGATGCTTTTTGTGTCAGCAACCCCATCCGAGTATGAGCAATCCCATGAACTGCTTCGTACAGAACAGATCATCCGTCCTACAGGGCTTCTGGATCCGGAGGTTATCGTTCGCCCGGTGAAGGGACAGGTGGATGACCTGCTGGGAGAGATACGGAGAGTGACGGAAAAAAAAGGAAAGGTGCTTGTCACCACACTGACAAAGCGTATGGCAGAAGATCTTACAAAATATCTGCAGGAAGTTGGTGTCAGAGTGCGGTATCTTCACTCTGATATTGATACACTGGAGCGTTCGGAGATTATTCGGGATATGCGCCTGGATGTATTTGATGTGCTGGTGGGGATCAACCTGCTGAGAGAGGGCCTGGATATCCCGGAGGTGTGTCTGGTGGCGATTCTGGATGCTGATAAGGAAGGTTTTCTGCGTTCTGAGACATCGCTGATCCAGACCATTGGGCGGGCGGCTCGGAATGCGGAAGGGCGGGTCATCATGTATGCCGACAGTGAAACGGAATCTATGCAGAAGGCGATCCGCGAGACGAACCGCCGCCGGAAGGTACAGCAGGCGTACAACGAAGAGCATGGTATTACACCGCAGACTATAAAGAAGGCTGTGCGTGACCTGATACGCATTTCCCAAAAAGCACCAACAGATATCATGGAAGAAGAGAAAGATCCAGAATCCATGAGTGCAGAAGAGCTGCAGAAGGCGATCCGGAAGATCATGAAAAATATGAATAAGGCAGCGACAGACCTTAACTTTGAACTGGCAGCAGAGCTGCGGGATAAGATGATTGAATATAAAAAGTATTTACAGGAAATTGAAAGATAGACAGCATGGAGGGAAAACATGGAAAAGAAACGTATGATCCGCATCCGCGGGGCAAAAGAACACAATCTGCAGGATATCAGTCTGGACATACCACGGGATGAATTTGTAGTGTTGACAGGACTCAGTGGTTCAGGCAAGTCATCCCTTGCGTTTGATACGATCTATGCTGAGGGACAGAGAAGATATATGGAATCACTGTCTTCTTATGCAAGACAATTTCTGGGTCAGATGGAGAAACCAGATGTGGAGAGTATTGAGGGACTGCCTCCGGCGATCTCCATAGATCAGAAGTCCACAAACCGAAACCCTCGTTCTACCGTGGGGACGGTGACAGAGATTTATGATTATTACCGTCTCCTTTATGCCCGGATTGGAATCCCACACTGCCCCAAATGTGGGAAAGAGATCAAGAAACAGAGTGTGGATATGATGGTAGATGAGATCATGAAATTACCAGAACGCACAAAGATCCAACTTTTGGCGCCTGTTGTCCGGGGACGCAAAGGGGAACATGTTAAGGTTTTGGATAAGGCAAAAAAGAGCGGCTATGTCCGTGTTATGATTGATGGGAACCAGTATGAACTCAGTGAGGAGATCAGGCTCGAAAAAAACAAAAAGCACAATATAGAGATCATTGTGGATCGTCTTATGATAAAAGATGGCATTCAGAAACGGCTGACGGATTCCATTGAAAATGTCCTGAAGCTTGCCGATGGGCTTATGATCGTAGATGTCATGGGTGGAGAGGCCATTAACTTTAGCCAGAGCTTTTCCTGTCCGGATTGCGGCATCAGTATCGAAGAACTGGAACCGAGGAGTTTTTCTTTTAATAACCCCTTTGGTGCCTGTCCGGACTGTCTTGGGATCGGCTACCGGATGGAGTTTGATGAGGGACTGATCATTCCGGATCCCTCGCTGAGTATTAATGAAGGTGCCATTGCGGCACCGGGGTGGCAGTCTGTAGTGAAAGAGGGCAGCTATAGCCGCAGTACGCTGGAGGCAATGGCGAAAGAATATGGATTTTCACTGGATACGCCATTTCAGGATTATCCCGATGAGATTCATGACATCATATGGCATGGCACAGGAGGGAACCGTGTAGAAGTGCATTATACAGGGCGCCACGGCAGCGGTGTATATAATGTCGTATTTGAGGGATTGTTGAATAACATCCAGAAAAGATACAGGGAAACTGGTTCTGAAGTAGCGAAGCAGGAATATGAGACTTTTATGCAGATTACGCCCTGCCATACCTGTGGTGGAAAGCGCCTGAAGAAGGAATCACTGTCTGTCACGGTGGGAGACAAAAATATTGCAGAGATCTGTGAGCTCTCCATTCTGGATCTGAAAGAGTTTATGGATCAGTTGGAACTGACCAAGAGACAACAGCAGATCGGGCGGCTGGTACTGAAAGAGATCCGCTCCCGGCTGGGTTTTCTGGTGGATGTAGGACTGGATTATCTGAGCCTTGCCCGTGCTACTGCATCTCTTTCCGGTGGGGAGGCACAGCGTATCCGGCTGGCAACACAGATCGGCTCAGGCCTTGTGGGGGTAGCTTATATTCTGGACGAGCCCAGTATCGGGCTTCATCAGCGGGACAATGATAAGCTGATCGCCACTCTGAAAAAACTGAGGGATCTGGGAAATACCCTGATCGTGGTAGAACATGATGAGGATACGATGCTGGCGGCGGATCATGTGGTAGATATCGGACCGGGGGCAGGAAAAAATGGTGGTCATGTGGTGGCAGAAGGAACAGCAGAAGAGATCATGAAAGTGCCAGAGTCTGTCACGGGGGCGTATCTGAGTAAGCGTATTGAGATACCTGTCCCATCCAAACGCCGTAAACCTGTGGGATATCTCACTGTGAAAGGGGCACAGGAGAATAATCTGAAGAAAATCAATGTGAAGGTTCCGACAGGAGTGCTTACCTGTGTAACAGGGGTATCCGGCTCCGGCAAGAGTTCTCTGGTGAATGAGATCTTGTCCAAGAGCCTGACACGGACGCTGAACCGTGCCCGCTGTATTCCAGGTAAACATACTGCGATCGAGGGCGTGGAAAAACTGGACAAGGTCATCAACATTGACCAGTCACCGATAGGGCGTACCCCCCGGTCCAATCCTGCCACTTATACAGGGGTCTTTGATATGATTCGGGATCTTTTTGCTGCCACACCGGATGCAAAGGCGAAAGGATATAAAAAAGGACGCTTTAGTTTCAATATCAAAGGGGGGCGCTGTGAGGCGTGTTCTGGGGATGGGATTTTGAAGATTGAGATGAATTTCCTGCCAGATATTTATGTTCCCTGTGAAGTGTGCGATGGAAAACGTTATAATCGTGAGACACTGGATGTGAAATATAAGGGAAAGAGCATCTATGATGTGCTGGATATGACAGTGGAAGAAGCTTTGGATTTCTTCAAACATATTCCAACGATCCACCGCAAGATACAGACATTATATGATGTGGGGCTTTCTTATGTAAAGCTGGGACAGCCATCTACTACGTTGTCTGGAGGAGAGGCACAGCGGATCAAGCTTGCCACAGAGCTTAGCAAACGCAGTACAGGGAAGACTATTTATATACTGGATGAGCCGACCACCGGCCTGCATTTTGCCGATGTGCACAAACTGATCGAGATCCTTCACAGATTGGTGGAAGGCGGCAATACAGTAGTGGTAATTGAACACAATCTGGATGTGATCAAGACAGCAGATTATCTGATTGATATGGGACCGGAAGGCGGTGATAAAGGAGGCACTGTAGTTGCCTGTGGTACACCGGAGAAGGTGGCAGAATGTGAGGATTCTTATACGGGATATTATATGAGGAAAATACTTGGCAGCAGGTAAAGTGAGGAGGAGAAAGAGAAATGCACTCGTTTTTTGCTATGATGGCACGTATGAAATATATTGAGCGCTGGGCGCTGATGCGCAATTCCAGGCAGGAGAATATCAGCGAGCATTCTCTGGAGGTTGCTATGCTGGCACATGGCCTGGCCATTATTTCCAATGAGAGATGCGGCAGTCATTTTAATGTGGAGCAGATCGCCTTGATGGGGTTGTACCATGATGCCAATGAGATCATCACAGGTGATATGCCCACCCCGGTAAAATATTATGATGAGGGCATCAAGGACGCTTACAAAAGAGTGGAAGATGTGGCGAGCAGGACTTTGATCGCAAAACTACCCGATTATATGAAGAAATATTATGAATCGGTTTTCTTTTCCGATGAATCCACGAAAGAAGAATGGAAGATTGTAAAGGCAGCGGATAAACTCTCTGCCTTGATCAAGTGTATGGAAGAACTCCGTTCCGGCAACCAGGAATTTAAAACTGCGCTGGAAACGACGAAACAAGCTCTTGCGGACATGAAGAGGAAAGAGGTGGATATTTTCATGGAAGAATTTCTGCCAGCATATGATCTCACGCTGGATGAGCTGCAGAGAGAGTGAAGATTCAGGCAAGAAGTATATTTAATAATCCTTTCAGAGAAGGGGTATCCATGCCAGACAAAATCTCTGGTAAGATCTGTGTAGAGGATACCTCATTCTCCCTTGGATTTACAAATTAGTTTACATTGACAGTGAGGGTATCCAGGATTTCCATAACCTGATTTTCATGCTTTTTCCACCAGTTTTCGCTCTCACAGAAATTGAGCACAACAAAGGTATTTTTAAATTTTTTATCTAGCATAATGTAATCCCAGTAGGGTTTCCCGTCATAATATCCAGCTTCGCTCTCCATGTTGTTTATCTTAATCTTTTTTGTTTCCAGTTCAGTACCACATACGCCAAAGAATTTCGTATACTGTACAGATATTTCATTTTTCTTTTTTGACTGGTTCTGCCAGAAGGTGATTCCAAAAGATTCATCCTCTTTTGTTTTTTTATACTTATCAATTTTGTGCGACCAGCCATCCGGGAGGCACAAGGAGATTTTTCCTCTATCACACTCATAAGAAACTGACTCTTCCTCCTCCAGACTGGCGGTGTTCGGTTTCCCTGATACAGCATTTCCTGTTGCTGTATTATCTTCCATTTCGTGTTTTTCAATGGTATTTGTTATGGGCACGCTATTTGTCACATTGTCGCATCCGCCAAAGGCAAAGCAGGTCAACATCAGCATAAATATTCCTGTAATTTTTTTCATGTACAGACACTTCCTTTCAAACAGATTCTTCACCTGTATGGCTGGATGGCGGTTCATGGCAGCCAGACAGGTTATATATAGGACGATTGATCTGGCCATACTGTTGCAGCAAATTCATTCTTTCGTATCAAACAGTAAAGTGACAGGTCCGTCATTGACAGAAGCCACTTTCATATCAGCGCCAAACTGGCCATGCTCTACATGGAAACCTCTCTCCCGGCATGCTGACATAAATTTTTCATAAAGAGGAATGGCGGTATCTGGTTTCGCTGCCCCACTGAAGCCGGGACGCCGGCTTTTCAGGTCCGCGTATAAAGTAAACTGGGAAACCACAAGAAGTTCGCCATTTACCTGTTCCAGATTGAGGTTCATTTTCCCATTATCATCTTCAAATACCCGTACACCGCAGACCCTGTCAGCCAGCTTCACTGCATCTTCTTCGGTATCATTGGGACCAATGCCTAAAAGGACGAGAAAACCTGTTTGAATTCTTCCCTCTGTATTGTCTTTGATTGTGACAGAGGCTTCTGTCACACGAGTAACAACTGCTTTCATATTGTGCCTCCATTTTATATTACATTTTAGTATTCTAAGATTAGTATACCACGAAAGGTAACGATAAGAAAGAATGAGTGTGCCGAATATTTAGATTGCGGTGAAATACCATATATGGTATGATATAGGTAATCGAAACAGAGTAAGAGAGGGAGGAAGGGGGACTTTTTATGATTCGTAAATGGAAAGAAGAAGACCAGGAGACTGTAATGGAACTCTGGCTGATAGGCAACACAGAAGTCCATTCCTTTATTTCGCCGAAATACTGGCGGCAGAATTACAAAGAGATCCAACGGGTGATACCGATCGCAAGGACTTTTGTATATGAACATCAGGGAAAAGTCAAAGGCTTTGTCAGTGCCATGGAGGGATACCTTTTGGGGATATTCGTGGATGCTGATATCCGGAAATGTGGTATGGGCATGGTGCTTCTGGATTGTATGAAACAGCGGGAGCCGAATCTTACTGTGACTGTATATGAGAAAAATGTAGAAGCGGTGCGCTTTTTTATGCGACAGCATTTTAAGATTGAATCCGAAGTGACAGAGGATGCTACCGGGGAGAAGCAGCTTATGATGGTCTGGAATCAGGAGGCAGGAAAGTGAGTACAAAACAGGACAAAACAATAGAGGTTTTTGAGAATGCACCCGTGCATAAGGCAGTATTTATCAATATCATACCTTCTGTGGTGAGTATGATTATGGTATTGGTATATAATCTTGCAGATACATTTTTTATCGGCCAGACGAAAGATGCCCTGATGATGGCGGCTGTATCGCTGGCGACTCCTGCTTTTCTTTTTTTCATGGCTGTGGGAATGCTTTTTGGTATTGGCGGTACCTCCCTTATCTCCCGTATGCTGGGACAGGGGAGAGCGGATGATGCCAGACATACCTGTTCTTTCTGTTTCTGGACAGGTGCGGCAGTAGGCGTTATCGGAATGACCGTAATATTGACTGCCATTGATCCGGTATGCAGCCTGGTGGGAGCGACACCTGCCACAGTGGGATATGTAAAGCAGTATCTTCAGATCGTGGCTATTGGTGTTCCTTTCCTTGTCATCGGCAATTCATTTAGTAATATCATCCGTGCAGAGGGCAAGGCGAACAAAGCAATGATGGGAATGATACTGGGGAATGTGGCAAATATTATTCTGGACCCTATTATGATCCTTGGATTTGGCTGGAATGTGGCAGGAGCAGCCATTGCAACAGTGATCGGGCAGGTTCTCAGCGCCGGTTTTTATATCGCGCACTTTATGATGGGACAGTCTTCCCTCAGCATCCGTTTAAAGGATTACCGGGCAGGGGGACATATTGCCACAGGGGTATTTGCCATTGGTATCCCGGCCTCCCTGAACAGTATTCTCATGAGTACTTCAAACATACTGGTAAATAAACTGATGGCCAATCATGGTGACATGGCGGTGGCTGGCCTTGGTGTGGCGATGAAGGTAAATATGGTGGCAGTGATGCTGCTGATCGGTGTGGGGACGGGGATCCAGCCGCTCTTAGGCTACAATTTTGGAGCCGGCAACCGTAAGCGGTTTATGGGAATCCTGAGATTTTCCCTGATCCTTGCTGTCTCACTCAGCCTTGTAATGTCGGTCATCTGCTATCTGGGGGCAGGTCCTATGGTAAATGCCTTTCTGGAAAACCCCAATGTCTATGATTTTGGCATGGAGTTCGCCAGGACGCTGATTATATCAGGACCAGTGCTGGGAGTACTGTTTGTTATGATCAATACGATACAGTCAATAGGGGCAGCCATGCCATCCCTTATTTTGTCCATTAGCCGTCAGGGAATATTGTATATACCGGTACTGTTTTTATTCAATCGTATATTTGGGACAGCCTCTTCCCTTGTTCTGGCACAGCCGGTAACAGATTATCTGTCAACTGCACTGTCTATCGTCTTGTTTATAGTGGCATTCCGGAAACATTTTGCTAGAAATCCAGATGCGGCAGCAGGTTCAGTCTGATACAACAGACAGTGCAACGTCAAGTTCAAATCGGTGTCGTTGAGCCAGAAAGGAAATGAGATAAATGATAGAGAGCAGCAGTAACAGCCGTATAAAAAAGCTACAGAAAATGATGAAAAATGCCCGCTTCCGCCGTCAGGAGCAGGCATTTGTTGTGGAAGGCTGGAAGATGGTGGCTGAGGCGCTGGAGCACCATCTGGTAAAGGAGATCTATCTGTCTGAGCATGCAGGCCATGAGTACAGAAGACGCCTTGCGCATGGTGAACTGACAGTGCCCGGAAATGATGTGATGGTTGAAACCGTGTCCGAACAGTGTTTTCGGGCGGTGGCGGATACTGTGGCTCCCCAGGGGATCCTTGCTGTTGTACAGATGCCGGCGTATGATAAAGAAAAGATTCTGTCATCTACAGATTCTGCCCTGCTCTGCCTGGAAGATATACAGGATCCGGGAAATCTGGGAACTATGATGCGGACAGCAGAGGGGGCAGGAATGTCTGCATTGATCCTCTCCAAAGGGTGTGTCGATCTTTTTAATCCCAAAGTAGTCCGGTCTACTATGGGTGCTCTGTTCCGTGTTCCCTTCTTTGTCTGTGACGACATGTCTACAGAAGTAGAACTGCTAAAAAAGGAAGGTTTTGTGACATATGCTGCTCATTTGGAGGCAGAACGGAATTTCATGGAAGAAGAGTATTCCAAAAAGGCTGTGATCCTCATTGGCAACGAAGCAAATGGGCTGAGTGATGCGGTATCGGAGAAAGCAGAAAGATGGCTGAAGATTCCCATGGAGGGGAAACTAGAATCCCTGAATGTTGCTGTATCGGCGGCACTTTTTATGTATGAGGTCTACAGAAGTAGGTAGGGCAATCGCTTAAAAATTTGTGGGATTCAAAGCGGCGGAGTCCATTCCGTCTCCTGTCCGGCATATCACAACACACGAAAAATGCATTGTTTCTCCCGGCCACAAAAATAATACGCCGCCCTTCGCATAACTCGCTGTCTGCTGCCCTTTGGCATGGATTTTACAGCATTGCCGCCCGCCGGTCCTTATGCACCACCTGTTGCCAGTTGCTGTGGGCAGCACCGAAGGTGCGTGTATCGGAAAGAAGGAGGCGGCAAAAATAAATATATTTGTTTTTGAGCCTCCCATAATAATCTTTGTTTTCCTCTTGTTAACTCGCTTTTTCTCATTTTTT
>CANRWA010000033.1 GCA_947643415.1 uncultured Clostridia bacterium
CAGGAAGGCAGGAAAAACGCCAGCAGACATCTCAGACAATGCTCAGGCAGCGTATCTGCAGCCAAAGGAAACAAAATTTTTTGGGGTGTGGTATAAGGGCAACAGACAGTACAAGATCCGCAGCTCTGACTAGTACAACAAATATTAAATAATTGATACATTCACTTGTCTCATTGCCCGTCTGCCACCATCCGGTTCACCGCCATTCCAAATCCCAGCATTCCCCAGAACACAGGCGCCACGGCAACAGTAGAATCATTGGCGATCCCTGTCACCATATATCCAAACAGTGCCACCATAACAGCCATGCCGATCTTCTCCGGCACAGTCCCCAAATCACGGTTCCAGTACAGACGGATGCTCTTAATGAAATACCAGAAAAACAACAGCAGAAATGCAATCAGAGAAAGAAGTCCTGTCTGTGTCCAGATCTGTAGATACATATTATGTGGTTTGGTCACAGTGACCCCATCATAATTCATATTCATTTTGCCAACATAGTCATTGTTGGGAAATATCATTGTAAATGTACTGGGACCGGAACCTGTCACGATATAATCTTTGAGAAGAGGAAATGTCCGGGACCAGATATACCCTCTCTTGTCGCCAAAATGCTGGCAGCCTGCAAAACCTGCAGCAGGGATCTCACAGAGCTGGTCTATCTTTTTGAATGCGTTATAGATCCGGTACTCATTTCCGATCTTAGCAATGGTCCATGCCTTATCTTTCTCATAGACAAACTGGTGGTCTACCACCCGGACAGCATCATAATTCATTGAATCTACTGTCACAACAGTCTTATAGAACCGTGGTTCTGCGATGACCGTCCCTCCTTTTACGTGATCATAAGAGTGCTCCTTCAAAGTATAGTAATTGCCGCCCTCATGAAAAACAAGTTCCAGTTCCTTTCCCTGGGAATCCGCCGCCTTCAATGGCGCCTGCCCCTCCCCTGTCAGGGAGACATAGAGATCTTTTTCTCCCGTTGTGGTGATCTTCAGCCCCTCTGCAGTAGAAACCATCTGCTGGATCATATGGGTATCCTCTTTCGGATGAAACAATTTATCTGTGCCAGATGCAGCCTGTTCCGGAAAGAAAACTGTCATGGCTGCCATAAAGACGCCAAGCCCCACGGCACCTGCAATGAGCTTCTTCCAGCCAAGATAAGCGATGATCCTGCGCCATTGGTACAAAACCAGGAACAATACACTGGCGATGACGCCTACACAGCCTGTCAGGGAACGGGAACCAAGAAGGGTAACGGTCATAAGGCATGCCCCCAGCATGGCAGCCATTGTCCAGAAGCGGGATAATTTCTTCCATTCGATCAAAGCCACTGAGACAAGTATCGGGAGCAGTAATGCCGCATAAGAACCCACATAGTTCGGATTATAAAGAGATGCATATACCCAGCCTTCTGAGAAGTTAAAGGTGTAATCCATCTTTTTCTCACTGAGCAGATTCATAATTGCCTGTCCGACATTTCCACGGAAGAGGTCCATGCCAAGAAACTGAAATGTGCCCAGCAGCCCCATAAGAAAACCACCTGCTATGATTCCATACACCACAAGGCGGATCACCCACTCTGTATCTACCATAAGATACACATATAACAATAAAATGCCATATGCCAGCAGGATGATCATCCCCTCCCACTGCTCATAACTCCCCCATATAGCGAAGGAAGGATATTCTGAAAGCAGTGAAGAAAGGACAGAAAGGACAAGATAACTTCCCAGGCACAGGATCTCCAGAGAACGCAGCCGACGCCACTCCGGCATCCACTCTTTCTTTGCCAGCGATACCAAAAGACATGCCATCATAAGAAAGGCGAGCAGGATCAGGGCCTGTCCCTTCCAATAGAGAAACAGGTCTGTTGAAGTGCTGGAATTTGTAAACTGAGGATATCCATTTAAGCCAATATCATATTTCTTTGCTGTTACGATCAGTGGCACAAAGGCAAGTGCCAGCAAAACCGGTACCATCCGGACTGTCTTCCATATCTTTCCCATATCTACTCCATTCTGCCGGCAGATTCTCCCAGGACAGGATTCAGGGGCATCAGCCAGATGCACGATCAGACTGATGCCATCCGTCAAAGCCGGTCTGGCCAGTTTTAGCCAGGCGGGGTTCAAACGGACACCGCCAAGCTGCTAAAGATACCATAACACAAATCCGTCCTGATTGCCACAATTATCTTTTCCCCGCCTGCAGCATTCCGCCCAGCATCCCACCCAAGAGACACAGCGCCAGTGCTGGCAGGATTCCGGTAAACCCGGTAAATGCCCCTTTGTTACCAATCATGGACACTCCCCATAGGATCACAAAATAGACTGCTCCCATAAGAAGCCCCCACAGATATTTGCGCTCGCTGTGCTGCCTGCTTACTACCATGCCACTGATAAAGCAGGAAAAGACATAGGCAAACAGGATACCGCCGCGAATCACATTTTCAGATACATCCCACCTGTACATCACAAAAGAAAGAATCACCAGCGCCAGCGCTGAGAGCAGATAGGCAAGAACAATCCCCTTTATGATCTGCAATACCAGATTTTGCTTCATGATCTATCCCCTTTCCTGGCCTGCCCTCCCCAGACTGCCCGGCAAGGCAGATCCGAATCTGCCGTTCTGCCGAATAGTATGGCGGGGAGAGAACAGGATCTCACTATAATTATTTTTCTGTTTCTTAATATTATGTTTCTTTTCAAAAAAGAAGAACTGTGCTATCATATTTAAAAGAAAAAATAAGAAAGGAGCCTGAGTTCATCATGCAATATATTGATTTACACGTTCATTCCTGCTATTCCGATGGTACTATGACACCAAAAGAGCTGGTAGACCTTGCCATTGAAAATAACCTGGTTGCCATGGCCCTCACTGACCATGACACTGTAGATGGCGTGGCGGAAGCCCTCGATGCTGCCAGGGACAGAAACATCCAGGTGATTCCCGGAGTGGAACTTTCCTGCGAGCATACAATCTCACCTTCCCGCAAAAAGGAGATCCACATCCTCGGTTACAATCTGGACTACACGCTGCCAGAGCTTGTGGAGACACTGTCAGAGGTAGCCAAAGAACGAGATAACCGCAACCGTCAGATGTGCGAAAACCTGAATGCGGCCGGATTTCCTATTGACTATGAATCACTGACTGCACGCTTTGAGGGGACGATCCTCACAAGAGCCCATTTTGCCCGATTTCTGATGGAAAAGGGTGCCATTCCGAGTATCGACTTTGCCTTTAAGAAAATACTTGCCCAGGATGGACCGTATTTTGTCTCACGGAAATATCTCACACCTCAGTCTGGTATTGAACTCATAAAAAAAGCAGGCGGCATGCCTGTGCTGGCACACCCTCTGCTCTATAAAATGTCTGTATCAGAACTCCATCAGCTCCTCACAGAGGCGAAAAGCTATGGCCTTCTTGGTATCGAAGCGATGTATTCCCGCAACCGGGGTAATGATGAAGCCTTTGTCCGCAAACTCGCACAGGACTTCGGTCTGTTCATCACCGGAGGCACCGATTTCCATGGCACCAACAAGCCAGACCTTGAGATCGGCAAAGGTGAGGGAAATCTGCGGGTTCCCGTTATGCTCCTTGAAAATTTGCGATAAGTTTCTCTGCCGCAGCAGTGATATCCTTCTGCCCGACGACAGCGGAGATCACTGCTGCCCCGTTCACACCCGTAGGTTTCAGGAGGGCAATATTATCTGCACTCACCCCGCCTATGGCAACAATGGGAATCTGTACTGCCTGACGGATCTTCTTCAGGCCATCTAACGTTATGTGTTTTGTCCCCTGCTTTGTCAGGGTTCCAAAAACATCTCCCACCCCCAGGTAATCTGCTCCCGACTTCATTGCTTTCACAGCAAGTTCTACGGTATTGGCTGTGGCACCAATGATCTTATCCCGTCCCAGCAGTTCCCTTGCCACCTGCACCGGCAGGTCATTCTGCCCAAGATGTACTCCATCTGCCCCAACGGCAAGGGCAATATCTACCCGGTCATTGATCAGCAGAGGCACTTCATATGCATCTGTCACCTCTTTCACACTCATGGCGATCTTGTAAAATTCTTTGGAAGAACACTTTTTCTCCCGGAGCTGTACCACACCACAGCCCCCTTTAATCGCCAGTTCCACGGAATCCTCTATTTTGTCCACGGTCATCAGATCACGGTCTGTACAGAGATATAATGTATAATCGATCTCTGGTTTCATATCATCGCCCCTTTCCTAATATCCGCTCTACCTCTTCTGCGTATTCTGGTTTCTTATCCCGGATCTTCTCTATTTCCTCCAGGCAGTCCTCCATAACTCCTGTATTATAATCCAACTGCTCACGCAGCTTCTGGCGGCGCACATTCAACTCATGCCGCACTTCCACCATTTCCTTTGGCTCCACCAGCGCCCTTGCCTGGGCAAACCAGATATCCCGGTCCTTTACCCCAAGACGCTGAAGTTCACGGAGCAGGATCTGATTGCTCTCATTCAGGAGGACCGTACTCTCACGCTGCCTTGCCCATTCCTTCTTTGCCTTCCGGTACTGCCCATACACAAATTCCAGTTCTGTGGCATTCCGTACCTGATATTTGTGGTACATATAATCCAGTGTCCTCACATTGTTAACGTATTTGATCTTTACACGGTTGCTGAGAAAAACTGCTCTGTCACATTTTTTCTCCGTGATCACCATATCAATCCGGTTCTTCCTTGCCTCATTAAGAATGATCGCCGCAATGGCAAAGGCAAAGGCCGCTGTCGCCACAAAAGGCACTGTGATATCTACACGGAACAGGAATAACAGGGCAAGCATCATTGCACCCACTGCCAGCAAAATAACAGACAACACTTTCCCAATGGTCTTCAGTGCACTCTGCCTGCGTATTATGTCACGCTTATCTGCCAGCAGCAGATTTTTCTCACTGCCAAGCTGCCGGAGATCATTCTTGATCTTCATCTGATAGTCTTCATATTCTTTCAGTTTCTGTATATCTTCGGAAACAGACGCCTCATAATTCTCCATCATGCGTTTCTGGGCATCGGTCATCTTATACTTCTGCCGCTGCAGGCGCTGTCGCTCCCTCACCAATTCCACGATGCGGTGTGCCGCCGCATATAGTTCTGTTTTTTCCTCCACAGGAGCCTGGTCAATAAGCTGGATATCCTTGAGATAAGAAGTTACCTGTGCATATTCATATTTAATATCCCCGCACTGCCGTTTCGCTTCCTGGATCCCCTCATAGAGTCTCTGCAGATAAGCGATCCTGGCAGAATCATTGCGCAGGTCCACTTTTTCTTTCTCTATCTCCAATGCCTTGTCACTGACGTCTGGCATTTTCAGGTCCTGTTCCTGTACCATCCCATTCTGTGGTTCCGATGGCTGCTGATCCTCCGGTCCTGGATTCTTTTTTCTGCCAAATAAATGAAAAGCCAAATTTCTCCTCCTTTATCAACAGGCATATGCCCCTGCCAACTGTTTCTTATAACGTTCTGTATCATCCTCCCTGGCATCTGGAATATGACACTGTGCCACAGCCTCCTTGTACCGTAACATCACAACATTGATCTCATCCGGCGACAGTCCGAGGGAGATTGCCTCTGACTCAAAAAGCTCTTCTTTCTCCTGCATCAGCAGAAGCCATAGATAATGCCGAAGGGAAATCTTTTTATTATTCCTTGTATATGCTTCTTTGAAATCCCGTTCTGCCTCAGCAAAGGAGCAGGCATAAAAATGAGCAATCCCCTGATTGTGCAGGATATCCCCATATTCCTCTGTAGAAAAGTTCATGGCAAGGCTTCCCTGCAGAAGTTTGCGGTATTCCAGCAAGCTCCTCCCATAGCGGCCGGAACGGAGATAGTTGTCTGCCCGGATCTTCCTTTTTTTATGAAGAGGCAGGTTGGCAATCTCATCCATCACCCGCACCAGTGACCGGATCTCACTTTCCTTGTAAAGATCACAGCCGCATAAGATGGTCACAACCATATCTTTCAGTTTCATATCCGCAGACAGCATATTTTGAACTTTCTTCGCCAGAACCGGATGATCGGTCTCCTCCCTGAGCCACACGGCCAGGGATTCCTGAAAGAATTCTTCTGTAATGGTATAAATATTATTATAAATGTAATAGCACAGCTCCTCCAGCGAATAGATATTCTGCCTCGTCACCGGCATCTTGTATGGCTTCTCCGCCAGTTTTCCCTCACACAGGATAAACATATTGGCCTCCTTTTCCTGTCAGGATATTTTCAGTGTCTTCTCCCATATTCGGTTTGATGTGGGGAATAACTCACCAAATCCCCTGTCCTTTATCGTCACAATGCAGGTATTCACATCACTGAAACGGACTCTCAGGGCAAGCCTGCACTGCCTTGCCGTCTTTCCCGCCACCGGGTCCAGGTCCAATATAAAATGCCGTTCCTTCTGGGAAAAAATGTTCGTCACCGTCAGATTCAGCTCCGTCTCCCCATCTGGCACCAGTTCGATCGTGTTGTCAACCTGATACCATGGATTTCCTGCCTTCGCCAGAATATAATCCTGCATCTTCGCATCCTTATAGACTTTCATGGACAGATGGGAGGTAAGCATATCCTCATCCATCAAAAGGTAATTCTCCAGCCGCGGCGTATCCCCCAGCTCTTTGGCAGCGTAACAGGAGCCACTGACATAGAGGTTCTGTCCCTTAAAAAGCCGTCTCCCCACACACAGCCTGCGAAATATCTCATCGGTCCACTCCGCCTCAAAGCCAGCTCCTGTCATATATAATGTAGACAGGATCTGTTTGTGTATCGCACTGTAAACAATATTCTCGAATACAGCACCCGGTTCAGATCCCTCTCCTACCATTGTCATTGCATCGGAAAAATCTCTTTCCATAACCCTTACCGGTATCGGTTTCTTCCTCCGGTCCAACTGCATCTGATAATAATGCAGGCTCTTTCCATCATAATCGAACATCCCTACATCATTCACCCACAATTCTGCTTTCTGGTATAACACGAAATAAAGATAACTCTGTTTATGCCCCATCACCATGGCACGGTCTTTTTCTATTCCCAGTTTTTCCAGTGCCTGATAGATCAGTTCCACAAAAGAAAGAGTCGGATCTGCCACTGTCACTACCATCTGCCGGATAGTTTCTGATGGATATTTCTGACGGACTGCTGCCAGTTTCCTGCGGAAATAATAAGCCAGTACATTAGCAGGGTCGGATGCCCTGCCATCTACCATGATCTCCCCACCCTGCCGGATGCGTGGAAGAAATCCGATAAGCGGTTCCATTCCCTCCATCTCTATCACGGTGTCATATAATGCCTCTGGATTCTCTTCTGTTGCCCCGATGAGCTCTGGTTCCCGCATTTCCCGGTTATATAATGCCATCTGGGTCTTCTCATCTCCCAGATCCATACCAAGCAATAATGTCCGATCGCCCATAATGACCTCACTTCCTGCCGTACCTTGCTTTCATTCCTACTGAATCTTAAACAGTTTCTCCGCCACCATATGCCGTCTCTCATACTGCCTGCGGAGAATTTCATATTTCTCACTGTCACCATTCTCTTTTGCCTGGATCATGTCATTTACCATCTGGAAGAAACCAGGTGCTTTGATATCCGCTTTCTTCCGCTTCACATGCATTGCATCCGTCTTCTCGCCGGTCTCCTCCTCTTCAATATAACAGACTGTCTCCTCATCGGAGAAGAGCAGCAGCTCCTTCGTATAGATCCCATCAAACACTTTCCGCATAGGCTCTGTCTCATAATGTTCCCCATCCGGGCTGATATGAAGAAACACGCCTCTGTCAGTCCCACTGTTGTACTGTATCAGTGTTGAATTTTCAATCTCATAGGGAACAGAAAGTTTTCCAATGAACTTTTTCATAAACGTAAGGATCAGCCCCTCACTGGCGAATAGTTCAAGATTCCGTTCAATAAATTCCTGCTGCTTCCAGGCAAAATTCTCTGCATTGCTGTAATATTTCAGGGCTGCCAGCACCATCACGGTATCCCTGACATAGAATGCCTCTTTTTCTATCTTGACAAAGATCTCCTCTGTCAGCTCCAAGCGGTCCGTAATATATTCATAAGCAATCTCTGAGAGGAATGCCTTCACCAGCACCCGGTTGTTCCCATCTTCATAATATTCCAGAAAGATCTCATCATAATTCATGGGGTTATTGCCAGAGAAAAGAACCTGACCCAATAGCCGTTCCTTTACCCCATCCTCCATAACACCCTGAGACAACTCCCTGCATTTGCCATAAATTGATGTCAGGGCAGACGTGCTGCCCATAAAGTATGACGCCAGATAAGCCATAACTGTCTTATCATAGCAGCCCTGACGGTACAGGTAATAAGACCACTTCACAAGCAATGGGACAAACCCGCCTTTATATTTCTGGATTCTGTCCCTCACCAGCAGTAACAACGCTTTCTTATCACAGTTCTGTATGCCATAGCGTGTCAGCATCTGTTCTGCCCGGTCAAACATTTCCTGATGGGTACCAAAATTTATACATGTCACCGCCACTTCTGCCAGACGCTCCCTCTTGATCATCCCAGGTTCCAGGATCTCCAAAAGGCCTAATAAAAGATCTGTCTGTTTCTGCTGGGAATAATGGTCATATAACCTCATAAGGAGCTTATGTCCGGTATAATCACAAAGACAACCAAGTTCTGACACCCTCTGGAGAACTGCCACCTGGGTATCGCTCAACCGTGCCGCCCGGATCGCCTTCACCGCCAGATGTACAAGCAGGGACACATGATCTGCCCCATGTTCAAAACAGACTGGTGCGAAGCCATCCAGATGAAGCAGTTTCTGCAGCTTATAATCAATGGTCCCGGCGCAGCAGTTCCCCTCCCTGTCTACAAAATACAACTGATAGTCTGATGTATAGATCTGAATCATTGCCTGTCCACTGTGCAGAGTATAGACAGACTCCTCCTTCATCTCAGTATGTACCACTACCACAGACTGCATTCTCTCGTTGCTGCAAGTCAGAAGATGATTGAACATCACATATGGCAGATCCCTTGCTACCGAATCCCGTATATTATCCTCTGAAAAAAGCCCCTCATAGATAACAGCGATATCCTCCGTAACCCGATGCCGTCCCAATTGTTTCAAGGCATATTCCCGGATATGGGTGCCATATACCCGGAAGTTTTCTGGCTGCTCTTTCCTTTTTCGGACAATATATGCATATAGAAATGCTTTACACTGGTCATTTAAATGATTCTCATACTGAAAATAAGAGATCACAGAATCCGGCAGCGAAAACGACGAAGCATAATCCATTGTATACATATAATATTCATATAACTCTGTCAGACGCAGATGCTGCTCTACTCCCTTTGCAAACCATGGAAAATATTTCTTCTCCCTTTTTTCACTGCGGATCAGCAGCCCACAGATACTTCGGAGAGTATCCTCTTGTCCATACTGCCCATATAGCTTTTCCAGGACCATGAACAGCAGGTTATCCCAGGCTATGACACGCTCTGCCAGATAACTCACCGCCAGAGAGATCTCTTCTGTGGCAAGATTTAACCTGGCGCCATAATACACGGCTGCCAGCGTGTCTGAATCCAATGACATGATCATACCCGGATCATGCCGGTATACCTGCAGAAGTTCAGAGCGAAGCAGGATATGGTTCGGATCATTTTTCATCTGCTGCAAGATCGCTGCTGCCCTCTTCTCTGTCGTATGATATTTCTCATCCACATGAAGAGACACCAAAAATAATGGCACACTCTGGTATCCGTTATCCATATATGCCTCCAAAAGCCGGACTAGGTGCTGTCTGTCCTCTTCTCTCTTCGTGTATACATATTTTACATATTCGATGAGAATATAGTTCTCAACTCCTCTGGCATCCGACCCCAATTGGGGTGGTTCGAGACGCTCTGTCTTCTGGAAGAAATTGAGGATCTCTGCCTCATCTCCCAGAATCACTGCGATATAACCACTCATGGCAAGTTCATAATCCCCACTGAGCTTCCGTATCACCACCCTGTTCTTCTGAAGCATATCCTGATACTCTTTTTCCTCAATACGTCCTTCCTGAAATGCAAGATATGTCCTGACAAGCAATGCTGTGGCTGCTTTCCGGGCACGTGCCACTTTCCGCTCTTTTGAATCCCTGCCATTGTGTGCGCTTATTTGAATCTCTTTTGTCTCATAAAGGGATTCCAAAATAAGAGTGCCAAACCTTCTTCCTGCCGGCACCTTATCCGACAGGATCCGGAACCGGACTACCGCAGTGCTTCCCACAAATTCATCCGTCCAGAGACTATGTACCTCCGGCTCGATAAAATCTTCTGTGCTCTGGATCTGGATTCCCATACTTCCCCATGTATTCACACGGATCTGCAGGGAATCCTGAATATCCTTTCCGTGCATCTCATATTCAATCCCGATATTTTTCTTCTGCCCGGATACCAGATGTTTTACATAAAAACGAATCGCTTTCTTCTTGCCCTTTGCAACAAGAAATTCCTCCATTCCCTGTAATTTTGTATTTGTTTTCTTCAGATGATGGTACAGCCTCCTGCCAGATTCATCCCGATATAGGAAAACTTCCTCAAACCTCGGATCATGGAACAGGGCAGCTCCATGTTCCGGATTCTCCTGAAACCGCTCACGCAATTTATGGTAATCGCTGATAACACCTTTCTCATCTGAAAGTTCTGGCTGGATGACCTTAATGTCATATGGCAATGAGGTCTCCCCACAGTCTGTCACCAGAGCAATCTTACCTTTCAACCCTTCCCCCGGTATCAGTTCAGTAGCATCCACCTCCACCTGTAGTTCATTTATCTCCGCATGAAAGACTGGCAGAAAATTCAAAGCAGGCTCTTCCACAGAACCAAAACCTTTTATCTTAGTGCCCCGCCGATTCTTCAGCACAAAGGACAGGGTTGTCTTTGTCCCCGCCACAACACTCTCCTCCAAAGCGTCCGGCATTAAAATGAGCTCTGGCGGTTCATATGTGAAATTCCCTTTTGCCAACGACAAAACTTTTTCCTTCATGTGCAACCTCACCTTAATCTAAACGTAGTCAGTACTTAATTTTATAGTATATCATATTGCCACTGTCAATGCAAATATCGCGTCAGGGAGAGGGCAACAGGCATCTCAGACAATGCTCTGGCAGCGTATTTGCAACGGAAGGAAACAATATTTTTCGGGGTGCGATATAAGGGCAGCAGACAGTACAAGATCCGCTGCCCCGTTTCCCATAATTAAGCGGCTGCCTTGACGGATTTACTTCTTCCAACTATAATAACTATGATCATCAATTTTTTATATGATATCAAAAAGGAGGCTTTAGGCATGAAACCAAAAGAACATTTTCATGGAAGTGACCTGGAAGAAATAGAGCGTGTATATGGGATCAAAAAAGAGGATATCATCAGCTTCTCGGCTAATGTAAATCCCCTGGGCGTGTCTTTCCGCCTACGGGAAACACTGACCAACCATATTGATGCCATCACCACTTATCCGGACAGGGAATACACTTCCCTTCGCAAATGTATTGCGGCATATGTACACACCGATTACAGGAATATCATTGTGGGAAATGGTTCCACCGAACTGATCTCTCTTTTTATCCAGATCGCCCACCCTGCCAAGGCGCTGATCGTAGGGCCAACTTACTCGGAATACGAACGGGAAGTATCCATGGGCGGCGGCCGCTCCCATTATTTCAGCCTGACAGAGGCAGGGGAATTTGAACTGGACACAACTGCCCTCACGGAAGAGCTTTCCCATAATGTAGATCTCCTGATCCTGTGCAATCCGAACAACCCTACCTCATCGGTGATCAAAAGGGAACAGATGAGGGAGATCCTGGATTACTGCAAGCGCAAATCCATCACTGTCCTTGTGGATGAAACCTATGTAGAATTTACTGAGAATCCCGATGAGGTAACAGCCATTCCTCTTACAGAATATTATAATAATATTATTATCCTCCGGGGAATCTCCAAATTCTTTGCTGCACCGGGACTGCGGCTGGGCTATGCCATCTGTGGAAACCATGACCTGCAAAAGGAGATTGACCAGAAAAAGAATCCTTGGAGCATTAACTCACTGGCGGCCATCGCAGGAGAGATCATGTTTACGGATAAAGAATATATTTCAGAGACTAGAGAGCTGATCTGTGGGCAGCGCAGATATGTGTGCGGACAGCTGGATGCTGATCCAAACTTTAAGACCTTCCATGCCCATGCCAATTTCGTTCTGGTAAAAATACAAAACAGCCATATCACTTCCGCAGATGTATTTGACGCTGCTATCCGCCAGAATCTCATGGTACGCGACTGCTCCACCTTTCCGTTCCTGAATAATAAATACTTCCGGCTCTGCTTTATGCTTCCGGAACAGAATGAAAAGCTGCTGAATGTATTATTCGGCCTAGTTCACTGATTGCCTATTGAGCTATGCCTTCGTGCGAATAAAAAACTCCACCCCATCCTGTACATTTTTGACACCATATTTGACATGATGGAGTTTCAAAATCTGTGAACTGATGGCCAGCCCCATCCCGGAGGAGGAATTATCACCGGAACGGGCTGTATCCACCTGATAAAGAGGCTCCCAGATCTGATTCATCTCACCATCCGGGATATGTGCACCTGTGTTGAATACAAAAAGAGAATTCTGGCAGATGCTAAGCCGGATTATCTTCCCTGCCGAACAATGCCGCACTGCATTGGAGAAAAAATTATCGACAACCATCTGCAAAAGATGCGGATCTCCCTTCAGGCAAAAGGAAGCCTTTTTATCTATTTCAAAATGAATCTGTTTTTCTTTCATATTGGCCTGGTAATGTTCCCATACCCCCTGACAGATATCAGCCATATCCACATACTCTTTTTTTAGATGGTATCCGGTATCTACTACTTTTGTATAAACTAACATAGCATTGAGCAGGTCACTCATATGGTCTGCTTCTCTCTCGATAAGCCCAATATAATGTTCCTGTTTCTCTGGGTGTATCCCCTCCCGGATACATTCAGCGCCACTTTTCACAATAGCAGCCGGGGTCTTCATCTCATGTGCCATGGCATTGATAAAAGTATTCCTCATCTGCTGCAGACGGGACCTGCGCTTGTTTGTTAAAAAAACACAGGCAATGATCACAGTCCCTGCCAACTGGCAGAACACAATGATCATAAGTATATCTTTATGGAAATCATAAGAATGTAAGGTAAGATAATCCAGGTCTGCATAAAAGGATACCCGGTAAGACTGGATCTCACTCCTCCCGTTCAAAATCCTCAATGGTGTCTCATAAGTATCCACACCTGACCGGATATTGGCTCCCTTCGTAAAATTTTTGCCCATTACATCTATTTTTTCCAAGGCCTTTTCATTAAATATCCTTTTTGTTTCATTGAAAGAGGGCGTTATTCTACCATATGCTTCATATCCCTCTCTGTATCCCACTGCATTGTAACGCCAGCACAGCCGGTCCCTGTCCACACTTTCCTTTGCCTGCCTATTGGCCAGGGAATACGTGATATTGTGTTTGTGTCTCTCTCCAAAAATAATCTTAACCGGTACAAATTTACCACTATCATCATAATACCCCTGCATCTTTTGTATTTCCATCATCTGGTCAGCCTTCTCGCCGGAATTCTCAAATCCATAATAATATGAGAGCATTTTGTCCAGATCCTCTTCTGAAAAATACAGATCCAGCTGTATCATCTCTTCTTTCCCTCCCATATAGGGCTGCCAAATCAGGATCTGATTTGTCTTCTCCGTCTGGGAAATAACATCACCATAGACATTCATCAGCTTCATGGCAACACCATACTGTTTCCCTGACCGTGATGTATTCAATGTATCATAAATCCTGTATATATCAGGCTCTGTCTCTGGTTCATTTTCATCATACTCCCAGTCCATCACATCACGCATAAAGATCTCATAACTGTCCCGCTCCCGCTCTAACTCCAACTGGTATGCCATTACCCCAATAAATACCATGATGATAATGATCACACCCTCGATCCCTGCCATGAGGCTCAGATTTCTATGGAATCTTTTTTTCACTTTGCACCGCTCCCCTACATGCCGTCATCACAAACTTGAAAAATATACCCCACTTTCACCATTGTCTGTATATATTTTCCGTACCTCCCAAGTGCTTTCCGCAGATTTTTCACATGTGTATCCACCGAACGCTCACTTCCCTCATAATCATATCCCCAAACCTTCACCAGGATCTGTTCTCTCGTCAGCGCCCGTCCCGGATTCCGCATAAAATACCAAAGAAGTTCAAAATCCAGAGCCTGCAGTTCAATCTGCTCTCCTCCCACAAACAGGCGGCGCGCGCCCGGTGACATCCGAATCCCCCCCATCTCAAGCCAGTCGCCCATGCAGTTACTTCTCTCCAGGATCACCTTGCACTTTGCGAGCAGCACGGGAAGGGAAAAAGGCTTCATTATATAATCATCCGCTCCAAACCGGTATCCCCTCAACTGGTCTTCCTCCTGCACCCTTGCAGTCAGAAACAAGATCGGCACATTCTCCCGTTCCCGGATCCTCCTGCAAAGTTCAAAACCATCCATCCCCGGCATCATGACATCCAGAAGCACTAACTGGTAATCCTTTTCCTGCAGAACCTCCCATGCGGACAATCCATCTGCTTTTGCATCCACTTCAAATCCATTCTGTGTCAGATAATCCTGCACCAGTTCCCTCAGGCTGTCATTGTCCTCCGCCAGTAAAATCCGATTCATATTGAAGCCTCCTCTCATACTATAAGAAATCATATCAGATGAATATGTATTCCTTTTGTAGTTTTCCCAAAAAAAGCGTCGTGATATTCCGACGCTTAAAAGAACAGCTGCGCCATTCTTTGCTCCGCAAATAACGGAATTTACTATAAGATAAAAACATATCCCTATAAACCAGAATATTATCTTAGTTTATAGGGATTCATTGATTTCAGTGTCAAAATTTATCAGCGGTGAATGATCTCGTGGCGTCCCGGACCATTGGATACCATCTTAACAGGCATCTCCAACTCCCTTTCTATAAATTCAATGTACTTGCGGCAATTTTCCGGCAATTCGCCATATTCTGTGATGCCGCGGATCTCAGACTTCCAGCCAGGAAGAACCTCATATACCGGCTTTGCCTTCTTTAACTCCCTTGTTGATGGGAAATCTTTCGTTATCTTCCCATCAATCTCATAGCCGACACATACCGGAAGCTCATCCAGATAGCCCAGCACATCCAGAACAGTCAGTGCCACCTCAGTCGCTCCCTGTATGCGGCATCCATAACGGCTAGCCACCGCATCAAACCAGCCCATGCGGCGTGGACGCCCTGTAGTGGCCCCATATTCTCCGCCATCTCCGCCACGGCGCCTCAGTTCATCTGCCTCCTCGCCAAAGATCTCACTGACAAATTCACCCGCCCCAACAGCACTGGAATACGCCTTTACTACTGTGACAATCCTTTTGATCTCATAGGGCGGGATGCCTGCCCCGATGGCACCATAGCCAGCCAGGGTAGAAGAAGATGTTACCATCGGATAGATTCCATGGTCCGGATCTTTCAGCGAACCAAGCTGCCCCTCCAGAAGAATTCGTTTGCCCTGTCTGTTCGCCTCATACAGAAAAGCTGAAACATCACATACATGTGGCTCTACCTTCTGACGGTACTCTGCAAGTGTCTCCATCAACTCATCCACCTTCAGCAATGGTTTATGATAGAGATGCTCCAGCATTACATTCTTTTTCTCACAGATTCCCTCCATCTTTTCCCTCAGGGAATCTTCATCAAAAAGCTCAGATACCTGAATGCCTGTCTTGGCATATTTATCGGAGTAAAATGGTGCGATACCGGATTTTGTTGATCCAAAAGATCTGCCTCCCAGACGCTCTTCCTCATACTGGTCAAACAGTATATGGTATGGCATAACGATCTGTGCACGGTCACTTACCCGAATCTCCGGCATAGGAACTCCCCGGTCCACGATCCCCTGAATCTCCTCAAAGAGATCCGGAATATTCAATGCCACACCATTTCCAATGACACTGACCGTATGATCGCAGAACACACCGGAAGGCAGAATGTGGAGAGCAAATTTACCATAATCGTTCACAATCGTATGTCCCGCATTGCTGCCACCCTGAAAACGTACGATGATGTCAGATTCCTCACTTAACATATCGGTGATCTTTCCTTTTCCCTCATCGCCCCAGTTGGCTCCTACAACAGCTGATACCATAGCCATTCCTCCTTAGAAGTCCTGTGTGACAGGACTGATCGATAATATTTGCATAAAAACACATGCGGTTCTATTATACACGACCATAACCCATTATTCAACTTTTTTCTGACACAGAACTGCGTCGCATTCCGCCAGCCGCCTCTCCGGCCAGTCTGTAGAAGTATGGATATTCAGGATGCTCTGTGTCTCATGTGCCGCATTGTAGTACCACATGGCAGCCTCCCCATAATCCCCTTTCCCAAAGAAATACTCTCCCAGCTCCCAGCACATCTCCGCAGAACCCTCACTGAGCAGGTCTTTCAATGACATCTTCAGCAGGGTATGGACATCATCCCGCAGCCTCGCCGCCCGGCAGACAATGCACACTGCCTCTTTCACCTCATCCATACTTCTTTCCGGATCCAGCGCCGTCCCGGTGAAAAACTCCTCTGCTTCGAGGAAATCCTCATCCTCCCCTGAGATATACAATTCCATGGCATACATGTGATGGAGACGCTTTGACAGACGCAGCCCCTTCTGTATATGTTTCCGGAAAACACCAAAATCCCGGCCGGCATGATTACTTTCCGGACGATGGTCAATAACAATATCTGAGTCATAGATCACAGGATCGAGACGTACCATCTCATGAACAGGCTCGATCCAGACAAATTCCCGCAGCCGCTTAAAGAGTTTGGGGCGGTACTCCTCATCAAAATTGTAAGCTGTGCCATGGGCAAGCTGGTTTCCATATTTCATCTGTACCATCTCGATCTCCGGCAGGAGAACTTCTTTCAGTTCACGGAATCTCTTCCTGTTCTCCTCATTTACCACCTCATCGGCGTCCACCGAATAGATGTACTCCTTCGTTGCTTTAGAAAAGGCAAAATTCCTGGCCGCCGAAAAATCATCGATCCATTTAAAATCATAAATCTTATCTGTATACCGCCCGGCAATCTCCTTTGTCCTATCCGTGGAGCCTGTATCCACGATAATGATCTCATCCATAAGATCCGCAATGCTGTCCAAACAGCGCGCCAGTATCCTCTCCTCATTTTTTACAATCATACAACAGCTAATAGTGGCCATATCAACTCTTCCCTCCATTCCGTGCTACCCTGCAATATCCCACAATCTGGATCTGTATCTTTTTCATCCCCTGGTACTCATTGACAGATGGATAATAGGTAAATGCAATATCCAGATGGTTCTCCCTGCCCTCATACATCCGCCGCAGCTCTGCCTCTCCCCACTCCCGGACCACAAAGCTGTCAAAATCATCGGCCCCGTGGAAGAGCATTGCCTCACACGTATTCCCCTGCTCATTCCTCACCCTCAGCTTCAGCACATTTTTTTCCCTGCCAAGGCGGAATCCGGCAAGAATCCGAAAATGCTGCTCCGCAAAGACTGGTTTCGGATTCCCCACCCCAAAGGGTTCCATCTGGGATAATTGCAGAATGAGATGCTCTGTGACATATCCCACCGGCATTGGCGCATCAATATGCACCACCGGACAGAAATCCTCTTCTGTCAGAGATGAATTCTCATTCAGCCTTCTCTCCAATTCTGGCAGATCACTTTCCCGTAATGTCATTCCGGCTGCCATCTTATGTCCGCCAAATCTTATCATCAGGTCCTTACATTTCATCAGTTCCCGAAACATATGGTAGGCCTCGATGGAACGGCCTGAACCCTTCACAAGCCCCTCCTCCGTTCTTGTGAATACAATGACCGGGTGATGATACCGCTCTTTCACCCGTCCGGCTATGATTCCCACCAGGCTCTCATGGGTATCTGGCAGTAAAAGGATCAAAATATCTGGGAAGCTGCCTGCCGCTCCCCCGCCACTCTTATCCTCTGCCAGGCGGTACGCCTGCTCTGCCCCCTGTTCGGTCATCTGTTTCCGCTCCTCATTGATCATCTTGAGATGTTCTGCCCTCTCCAGCGCCCGCTCTGGATCCTGTTCCATCAGAAGTTCAAAAGAATCCTTCACTGTGGCAATACGCCCCGCCGCATTGAAGCATGGGCCTATGATAAATCCGATGTGCCCGGCGGTGATATCCCGCCCCTTCAATCCCTGCACTTCCATCAGTGCCTGCAGGCCACAGTTCTCCGTATCCGGCAGACGGCGCAGTCCCTCCCTGACGAGAATACGGTTCTCTTCCCTGAGTTCCATGACATCTGCCACTGTGGCGATGGCAACATATTCCAGCAGGCTTTCTTTTTCTTCCGGCGGGATGCCACAGGCATCATACAGGGCACAGATCAGCTTGTATGCCACTCCGGCCCCACACAATCCGTCAAACGGATACATCTCCCCCTCCTGTTTGGGATCTATCACTGCATCTGCCGCAGGCAGCCCTTCCTGTACCTCGTGATGATCTGTGATGATCACAGTCATTCCCTGTTCTTTGGCATATGCAGCCTGTTCATTTGCCGCAATGCCATTGTCACAAGTCACAAGAATGCCCCGTCCCTCTGCCAGCGCCTCATCCACAATCCGCTCATTCAGTCCATATCCCTCCTGAACCCTGTCAGGCGTAAAAATATGGCTGTCCAGCCCGATTCGCCCAAATGCACGCCACAAAAGATACCCGGAGAAGATGCCGTCACAGTCAAAATCAGAAGCAATGGCAGCCTTTGCTCCCTGCTCCTTTGCCTGTATCAGTATATGTACCGCCTTCTCCACGTCTTTCATCATCAGGGGATCATGCAGATCCGCCACCGTCCCCTGCAGATACCGCCGCATATCTTCCTCCTCTGCCACACCACGGTTGATCATACAGCGCACCACCAGCGGAGATACCCCCAGCCGTCCGGCAAGTCCGTCAAAATCCCCTTTTTTTGTCTCTAATATCCATTTCTCTCTTGTCTGCATAAAATTCCCCATCACTTTCCCGATCTGTCTATCATTATACCAGTAATCATTGCTCTCCTGCAACATTGACTTTCCCTCCCATTCCATATACAATATATGGTATAACAAAAAAGGAGAGAGAATACCCATGAAATGGATTCGTTTTACCATCGACACCCATGTTGATGCAGTGGATATGCTCAGTTATATGCTGGATGAGATTGGAGTGGAGGGAATTGAGATCGAAGACCATCTCCCTCTTTCCGAGGAAGACAAAAAGAAAATGTTTGTAGACATCCTGCCTGATCCAGAAGAAAATGATAACACAGCAAAGGTACATTTCTATATGGAACCGGAACACTGTGATCCGGAGAAAATGATCCTGCAGGTACAGGATCTCCTGCAGGAGGCAAGAGAATTCTGTGAGGTTGGAAAGGGCACTGTCACCCTGTCCGAGACAGAGGACAAAGACTGGATCAATAACTGGAAGACCTTTTTCAAGCCATTCCGCGCCGCTGACCATATCCTGATCAAACCGACCTGGGAAGAATACACAAAAGAAAGAGAGGAAGATATCCTTATTGAGATCGATCCGGGCATCGCTTTCGGAACTGGTTCCCATGAGACAACGAAGCTCTGTATCCAGGCACTGGATACATACATAAAGCCGGGGGATTCTGTACTGGATGTAGGCTGTGGCAGCGGCATTCTGTCCATTGCCGCCCTGGGGCTGGGAGCCGGACATGCTACAGCCATTGATATTGATGAGGCCGCTGTAAAGGTAGCAGCAGAAAATATGGAAATCAATCATATCGCCCCGGAAAAATATTCTCTCCTTAGCGGCAGCCTTATGGAAGATACGGAATTAAAGAAAAAAGCCGGCACAGGACATGATATCATCATAGCCAACATACTGGCTGATGTGATTATGCCCCTTACCGGCATCATCCGCCCCCATCTAAAAGAGGGAGGCCTGTATATCACCTCTGGTATCATTGACCTAAAAGAAGCAGAAGTCTATGATACATTACTGGAACATGGTTTTGAGATACTCCACATCGAACATATGAAAGAATGGTGCTGCTTTATCGCGAAGTAGCAATCTCAATATTACCAGTATCTGTCTCCACTGTCAGGCGGCGTCCACCTGAATCTCCGGATGCTGTCTGATTAAATGACTTTTTGTAACTATTTCCGTCCACTGTCACCTTACCAATATCTGTGGCCAGGGCAATATTATACTGGGAAAGGTCACTGGCAGCGGAATAATAGACATTTCCCACATCGTTCTCTATTTCTGCACTCACAAACTCACCAGAACGGATCTCAATATTTCCTACATCGGCCTCTGCTTCCAGACGGTTTCCTCTACAGGAATCCATTTCCACATTTCCTACATCGGCTGTTACCTTCATGTGATCTGCAGACAAATCCGAAATAATCAGGTTTCCTACATCCAGGTTAAATTCAGCATCTGCGAGCTGCACCCCTTCCGGCACAGTTAATATCATCTCACACTTTTTATTGCCCCAGTTCCAAAAACTGAATCCCTTTGATGGCTGTGTCACCACCAATGTATCTCCCTTGAGTTCAATCTTTGGAATCAATTTCTCAGACGCTTTATAGCTGATATGATATCCATCGCCTTTCTGGAGCGTAACGCTCATCACATCGGCCTCTATCTTCAGGGATCTGAATTCTGGCTGTTTTTCTGCATATTCCTGATATTTGCCTGAACCACCTCCAAAGGAGAAGATCCCTCCATCCAGCCAGCCCCCCACATGGGCCATCGTCCCCGCGACAACACACATCACAGTCACCGCAGATATCACAACAACATATACTTTTTTCATAAGTCATCCTCCTCCACTTTCAGTACTTTTGACATTCCACCATAGATAACCCCCGCCACTGGCCATATGATCCAGGTAAAATGCCAGTCAAAGGTAAGAAAACTCCATATCAGGTAGAGACAGGTAACGGTATACCAGTACAATGACATAACGATCTCTGCCGTTGGTGAGATATATTTATCCTTCCCGGCAGGTCTGCTCCTATGGGTTCCTGTGCCGCCGGATTTCCCCAGCAGAGTCTCAAAACTACCATCCACCATACTGGTATAGACAATAAGGAATACTCCAACACCAACAAAGAAAAACAGGACCGCCCCGCCCAGAGAATCCAGATCAACTATTCGGTCGAACTGGAACTCCACCTCACTCAGGACCGCTGCTGGCACAAAGCTGATGACACAGAGGACGATACCAATTGTCATAGACATGGCATGGGACACACGGAAACGTTCCTTCTTTCCCGCCACTCTCTGCTTCGTAGAAAAATCAAGAGTAAAAGATTCCTTCTGCATAAACGACCATTTTTTCATGATCATAGAAGAATAAACAAACAGGCATACAGCCAAAGCGATTAATCCAAAAAAGACAGAAACTCCTATCGCGTCTCCTCCCGGCAGATTCATTGGCCGGAACACCGCATCCGTTATGATAGGGCCGGTAACACTAAAGATACAGAGCAATACTCCCAGCGCCACCTTAAAAGCATGTTTCCTCTTGTCCTTTAGATACTCTTCTGCCTCTTCAGCAGATACACGTCTTCCTGCTGCCGTTCCCGTCCCGGCAAAAGTATCCTCGCCATTCATAACCCCCCGGATCCCCAGTTCTTCCGCAATCTCATCCAGATTGCCAAACTCTGCAATAACAGTACCCACTGCCTCATTATCACTCTTTCCCTCTGCCAGCAGTTCATTGTACTTATCTTCCATCATCTGCAGCAGTTCTTCTTTCGCCTTCCGCACTTCTGGTGTATCCGGCAGGCTGGCAAACATTGTCTCCAAATACTGTCTAATTGTTTCCATCATTATCCCCCTCTTTCATAATGAAATGTTCTACCACTTCTTTTGTCAGATTCCATTCTTCACACTTTTCCCTGTAATACTGACGGCCATGGTCTGTGATCTGATAATAAGTCCGCCGCTTGCCGGTTCCTGCCCCCTCGGCAGAAAAAGACTCCACATAGCCATTCTTTTCCATACGGGTAAATGCGGAATACAAGGTTGTCTCCTTGATGATATATTTCTCAACAGACAATTCTTTGATCTGCTTTGAGATTTCATATCCATAAGAAGGATTCTGTAAGAGAAGGAACAGGATCATGGTATCATTATAACCACGAATCACATCACTGCTTATACTATTCATGGCAGCTATCCTCCTTTCTTTCCAGTCCAATGGCAGCATTCTATCCCCTCTGCCATGAACTCCATCTGTCGTTGCTACGTCTATCGTAGTACGTCTGATGCAGTAAGAATACCATATACTTACTGCGATGTCAAGTAACATATGTAACTTTTCACAGAATATAAAAATCCTCATGGACACCAATACAACATAAATTATGTTTTACTATAGTAAGCATACTTAATTTATGTTGTACCGGTCTTTTTGTCCATGAGGATTGTTTCATGTTTACCTCTTCCTAGTGTACTGACCCAACCGTTTTTTACGATACTCCAACTTGTTCTTTTATATATTCCATTGTCATGTAAGGGATCAAAGTTAATCCTTCTTTTGCCAGTATCTCCGTCGCGTCAGGATTCCTTTGTATAGCACATAGGACAAAATTGATTTTTGCGCCTGCCTTACGCAACATATCCGCACTTTTAATTATTTGTCCACCCGTTGTAACCACATCTTCAACAATGCAAATATTTCTTCCACTCACCGGTGCACCTTCCGCAAACTTGCACGTTCCATACTCTTTTGCTTTTTTTCTAACAAAGGCACATTGAATTCCTGACTCTAAGCCAATCGCCGTTACAAGCGGAATCCCTCCCATTTCAAGTCCTGCCAAAACTTCGATACCTTTCGGTATTTGCTCACTCATTCCTTTTGCGATTTTTCTAAGCAAATCCGGATTGGCTTCAAATAAATACTTATCAAAATATTCATTTGAATACTGACCTGAACGTAATAGAAACTTTCCCTCCAGATGAGCATGCTTATATATCTCTTTAGCTATATCACATTTCATATGAATCTCCTTCTTTTTTGTCAAAAAATTAACATTTGTCTCTTACAGCCACATTAACAGTATACCATGCCATTAAATTTTATTCCATACTTTATTCAGACTGAATACGGAGCAGTTCATTCCCAGTTACTTTTCCAGAGTAGCGGTTTTGTACTGTCTGTTGCCCGATAATATCACACCCAACGAAAAATTGATTGTTTCCTCCGGTTGCAAAATCATTACGCTGCCTTTCGCAAAACTCACTGTCTGCTGACATTTTCCTGCCTTTTTGCAGCATAGCCGCCCGCCGGTCCTTATGCACCACCTTTTGTTTCTTATCCCTGCGGGCAGCACCAAAGGTGCTGATCCATGGAAGGAGCATGCCAAAAATAAATATATTTATTTTCTGGCATCTCCTTTCCATGGACAGATGCCCTGCATCTGCCCGCAGCATAAACAGACTTGGTTTTGGTGGTGCATTAGTACCGCTGCGTGGCGGCTTCTAGTGCAAACGTGCTGCTGGAAGGCAGAAAAACGCCAGCAGACATCTCAGACAATGCTCCGGCAGCGTATCTGCAACTGGAGGAAACAAGATTTTTCGGGGTGTGATATAAGGGCAACAGACAGTACAAAATCCGCTGCCTTAGCTAAGGCATGAAAAGTAACCATTCCCACACTTCAATGCACATAAATTTATATTTTCACAGCATTATTTGCCCGCACAGGAACATACAAGTAACAATACTCGTGGGTACCATCTTCCGGTCTGAAAAAACCATAGTATTCAACGATTGGCAGAGTGTCATTGCCATAAGTATAGCCAAGTTTAGGTGCAATTTGCTCCCCAATCCAATGATATGGCGGAATGCCGCCCTCCCACGGTTCATGACCAAGTGCTCTTGCAGTTTCATCACACATTCTTATTCGCAAAAATTTTGCAGCGGAAATTTTGTAAATATCATATGAATCAGGCTGAGCATCAGTTGCAACAAGAAATCCAAACATCACACCGCTGGGTCGTTCGCATGAAAGGTAATTCAGACTCATGCAAATATCCCAATTATCTTCACGGCTGTCTGGCAAGGCAGACACAGACATAAAATCTTCCATTATTTTTTCAACATTCGGTTCGTCGGTATTATTGTCTGCATAGCCGACTTTTCCACACCAGACAGTGTCGCTCCATTCAATCAAATCAACAGCAGCTCCGTTGTAGTCATAAGTTTTAATAATATTTTCCTGTGGATGTCGTATATTCATTCGTATCTTTCCTCCTTGAAAGTCATTGTTTCCCACTTCGTTTTGTGAACAAAATCTACATCACAGGGATTTTTTGCTTCACCTATCGCCAAAAAACCCTCGCCATTAACTGCTAATTCACAATGCTCATAGGCAGTCCACTGTCATTTTTCATATATACTTTCTCCTATATTGATATTGATTGTTTCATGTTTATCAATTGGCGGCGTTGAGCTAAATCAGTTTAACAGTTCTTCCGGATATTTTATAAGCTTTCTTATCTTCTTAGCCTGTTCACTGTCAATATAATAAGCACGGTTGTTTATTTTAAATGAATCTTTATCCCAAGGAACTATAGATATCCAGTCGTCTCCCTTATCAAGCCTGATACGTCTTAGATACCCCATGGAACGAGGTAATCTCTCACTTCGAATAATTACAGACTCCCTAAGTGCCTGTAATAATCCATCATTATCATCAATTCCATAATCTTCTCCTGTATTGCCATTTGTAATAATTATTTGATCGGGATTCATAAACCGCCATCCAATCACATTCGCCAATGTCCTGTGTTTGACACAATAAATCCCTACGCAACTAACCACTACAACAAACACAATTATTGTGATGATAAGATTTCTTTTTTTCTTTGCAGACATTCAATCCTCCCTACTACTTTGTTGAAAATGCTACACTTGTATAATCCCAACTCCCATAACATCCGCCCCATACATAACGGTTTGAGCCTTTCGTCCAGCCATCTGCCACACGAATATAAGTATCTGTTTTTTCTGAGTTCCCACTTTTATATCTGTAAATTTCATATCCCAAAGCAAGCATTGAATGATCCTCATATTTTTTATGTTTATACACATGCAGTATACATGGTCTCCTTTTTTTCAACTCTGCCACAATCTTTGCTCCGCCATTTGTTCCACTATATGTTCGAGATTTGCTTTTAATGTTCCGTGAGGTACAATACCATTCAATCGCACTGTCTACGTATCCCAAATTGGTTCCTCCTGATGTATTTGTATTGCACAACGCAGCCATCTTGGCATATGTATTCTTCCAGGAATCCTTCTTTAATGCGCTAAAATGACTAGGATCATACCGACTCCAATGGTAAAACAGATTTGTAATGGCAACAGGTGTGCAGACTGTTCCTGAGCTAAATTCATTCATCTCAAAATATTGCCTGTAGGTCTTTGTACCCTGGCTAGAAATTTTTGTAGACCCTGGAACATCATAGACCTGTGATGATAGAATCTTCCCGGAAACATAGTCTTTGGGTCTTGAAATAACCTTCCCTTCGCTGTCCTTGCCACTTCCCAAAATCTTATCTTTTTCTGCAATATCATTTTCTACAGAAGTTTGAGCGTCTCCTGTACTAATATCCGTATACTTAGTACCTTTTTTCGGATGTTTTGTTCTTAATACATACGTAAGTCCACCTAAATAATAAACCTTCGCGTTTTTCTTTTCCTTATAACTGTCACAGATCTCATTAGTAGCTTCCTCAACAAAATTATTCTCGCCGTAACAATATTCAATAACTGCCCCACTGGATTCTTTTGCATCAATGACAGCATATCCCTGTTGCATATTTTTCTTTTCAAAAGTAATCATATAGGCAGAAACATCATCCTCTTCATCATACATGGGCATCACAGCTTTTTCCAAACCATCTTCCAATCCGACATTGCTCTCTGTCATAAACCTCTCAGCGATATCTTCTGCTTTCTGGCTGTCCAACTCCATTTGCTCTGTTTCTTTAGCAAACGAATAATCTTCCTGAATAAAGAAAGACAACAAACTTACAATAACCAATACACTCAATACCTTTTTCTTCATATCTAATCTCCATCCAGTAATTCCCTTTTCCCGATAAGTCAAATATCCGCAACAGAGCAACGGGGCATGACAAGGCACGTTCCGTGCCTTTATTTCTCTAAAGGAACCTTTCGGTTCCTTGGCAAAATTCGCCCCAGGGGGCAATGTGCTGAAAGCACATGGGGATTTGGTCTGCGCTCCGCTCCGGTCCTTGCTAAACGAACATCCACTGGATGTTCAGCAACCTCGCGGGCGTGCTCGGATGATGCAAGCTTGCTTGCACATCCTCACTTTGCCTTCGCGGAAATAAAAGAAAATTTTTACTAAATTTAACATATTCCCCCAGTCATTTCAATAGATTTGGCAATATTGGTAATTTAATCGGCACTTTGCACAAAAAATTTCTTTTAATTCTGCCACAAGATCTGCTCCCCATGTATCAGGGGATAGTGAATAATACACCTTCCCTCCAGATCCTCCCTGTGCATATCCACAGCACTGATCTGATGATTGTCATAAGAAGTATAATAATAAATTCCCCGGTCGGCATTGCAGCAGGAAGTGTACAAGGTCACTTCATACTTTCCATCTCCAACATCACAACAGCCTCTCTGTTGATCCACTGAACCCAGAATATGAAAAAACTGGCTGACACTTTCCTCTTCTGAATCACTCTCACATACCGAATTCATCCTTGTAAACGCAGCCCGGACAAACCGTGACTCTGAGGATAAGTCTCCCGGCAGTCCCATTGCCCCCATTCCCCTGCTGTATGTGCTTAAGGGAAGTGCAGAACAAAAATTATTTTGGGGCTGTCTGGGCGACAGATACATATAGTTGTTCAATTGGAACATCTGCTGTTCAAAGGGGGGGTTATTAGTCAGGATACCTACCAGATTGTCATGCAGCCGAATCCCTTCCTTCACACATTCCAATGTGACCGCTTCATCCCTGTCGGCGATGATCCAGTGCAGTTGTGCCGGAGGAAGTTCTTTGCTGTATGGCATATCTGTCAGATTAATATTCTCCAGAAGACTGCGGACCTCCTTTATCGTGGCACACTGCGACAGCACCCATGGAATTAGCTCAAACTGCGCCACATTACTTTTATTTCTCTCCATCTCACTGCTATACACAGCATTCCCTACAAAATTCAAGCCTGCCATCCCCAGTCCCTTTTCATTTACCGCATCATAAAAAAGTGGATCACCGTTTACCACATATGCCATACCAATCATGGCATAATGCCTTTTTATCGTACCCATACACCGGAAACGCAGTGGATAATTCCTTGGCATCACTACGACATCATCCCCATATGAAAAATCATAATCCAGTGTCCTTCCAAAATAAAAATCCTTTGTTTTATACGTTGCTGCTGTACACATTATAAAGATCTCCTTTCCTTTTCCGCAAGAAATCGCCCATTCGCAATCACCCATAAACGGACTTTCAAATAAACAAAAAAATACCACCAGACAGACTGACATATCTCTCCTGTCTTTGGTGGTAATTCTGATCCTGTTATCAGCCTGACAGTGTCCATCTCTCCCCTCTGCCGGGAAAGCATGTTAATACCGCCGGATCCTTTATCTTAGCTCAACAGTGGATTCCAATCGTCGCCGTTGAACGATTCACTCTTATATTTCATCATCATCTTTTATTGTATTAAATGCTCCTGATACGGTCACTGCCACAACAGCAACTACGATGATCACCGCAATAAGAACAAAACCTCCTAACATTGCGAGTGCTGCCATGATACTCATCGCTGACTCCTCCCTTCCATCAGTCTTCATACAGGCAATAATGCCGTCTGATTACACTCTATTGTAACAGACTTTGATGGATTCGGCAATAAAAGGATTGCACAAAAATGAAATTTCTGCTATAATTGTCCTTGTTCGGCGGTGAAAGATGATTAACACTGTTGATCTTCCTGCGGATATGGCGGAATTGGCAGACGCGCTAGATTTAGGTTCTAGTGGGCAACCCCCGTGCAGGTTCAAGTCCTGTTATCCGCATCAGAAAGTTCTTACTCCAACCATGGTTAATAATTTTAACCCGGTCAAAAAATTCACCAGCCAGTTGAGTATTAATGATAGGAAACCTGTGGGCAGATGCTCATAGGTTTCTTCTTTCCTTATCACAATATAAATTCATCCAGACTGCCAAACCGGTATCCCTTTTTCTCCAGCATACGGATCACAGAACCTAATGCCTCTGTATTGGATCTGGAGCAGGTATGGATCAGCGGGATCATTCCATTATGATGGTAGGTACGGAATTTCCCAAGAACATAACCTGCCCCCGGCTGGTTTGCCGTATCGTAATCATAATAGGCAAGACTCCAAAAAATCGTTGCATATCCCATCCTCTGTGCGGTCTTGACACTGCGGATACTGAAATTCCCCTCTGGTGGGCGCAGAAAACGGTCCATCTCATATCCTGTCCGCTTCTTCATCTCCTTCTCGCAATCCTGAATCTCCTTCTGTATCCTCTGGACACTCAATTTTGCCATGCGCGGATGTGTGCTGGTGTGATTCCCCACCAGATGCCCCTCCTTCTTCATCCTTTTTACTATGCCGGGATTCTGTGTGATATAAGGTTTTGTCACAAAGAAAAGTGCTTTGACATCATTTTTCTTCAAGGTATCCAGTATCTTCTTTGTAAAACCTGCCTCATAACCACAATCAAAGGTAAGATAGACCACCTGGTCTTTCCTGGAATGCTTCCCTATATAATAAGCAGCATCTTTCTTTAGTTTCCAACCATAAGGACCAGAACCGCCCGGCTTCTTATGCTGCTTATTCAGATGCAGTCCCCAATCATAAGATGTGGTGGAATAGTCTTTCAGTGGTTTCTTTTTCTTCGCCTGTACCTCTTCTGACAGATGGCCTGTTCCTATGATAAAGCAAAGCAGTATAACAATCCATCTCTGCATCCTCCGCATCTGTCCCTCCCCTGATGTTTTCCTCCGTACCCCCATATCTTCCTCCATTTGTACACGCCTTATGCCCCGCCGGATGGCAGCGTCAGACCAATCCGGCAATATCTGCCGCGTCTTAGCCCAACGGCGCTAATTTGAACCTGCCGTAGACGGCACCGTTGAGCTATACCTATTATCAATAATTATACTAAATCGCTTTCTGGCATTCAAGACAAATATTGAAATATCCTGCCTGATATGCTACTATGATACCTGTTCACTACCTGGCTATGCCAGACCTTTAAAAGAAAGGACATAACCAATTATGAGTACCAATCTACGCAAAATGATCAGTTACTACAAACCATACATGAAGATCTTCTGGCTGGATATGTTGTTCGCAGCACTATCGGCGGGAGTCGCCCTGGTGATCCCCCTTGTAGTGCGCTATGTGACCTCCACGCTATTTTCCCTCAGTTCAGACGAAATTCTCCACCAACTCCCTTTTATCGCCCTCTTTCTGTTGATCCTCCTGGGGATTGACTGCTACAGCAGATTCTTTATCGGGAACTATGGCCATGTCATGGGTGCAAAGATGGAATATAATATGCGTGCAGAAGTCTTCGCCCACATGCAGAAACTTTCCTTTTCCTTTTATGATGATGCCAAAGTTGGACAACTGATGAGCCGGATCACTTCCGACCTTTTTGATATCACAGAGCTTCTCCACCATGGTCCTGAGAATCTTATCCTCTCTGTGCTGAAGATTACAGGTGCTTTTATTATCCTTATGAATATCAACGGCTGGCTGGTACTTGCTGCTTTTATTGTCCTGCCCTTTATGTTTCTCTTTGCCTTTCTCCTCAATCGCAAGATGAGGAGGGCATTTCGCAGAAACAGGGAAAAGATTGCCGAGATTAATGCCCAGATCGAAGATAATCTTTCTGGCATCCGGGTGGTCAAATCTTTCGCCAACGAAGAGATTGAGAATGAGAAATTTAAGAAAGGAAATGATGGCTTTCTCTCTGCCAAAAAAAACAGTTACCATTATATGGGCAGTTTCCAGGCGGGTGTGGGACTCTTCACAACATTGATCCAGGTAAATGTCATCCTTGCCGGAGGCTTTCTTATCGCATTCCAGCGTGTCTCTATCAGCGACCTGATCACCTTCCTTTTGTATATCGGGGTATTTACAGAACCCATCCGGACATTAGTAGATTTCACGGAACAGTTCCAAAATGGTTATACAGGCTTTGAACGTTTCCGTGAGATCATGAACATTATGCCAGACATTAGTGATTTGGAAGATGCTGCTCCCCTTCCTGCCGTTAAAGGGAATATTTCTTTCGAAAATGTATCCTTTCATTATAAAGAGAACAACAACCGTGTCCTCAACCATATCAACCTGGATGTCCCTTCTGGCTCCTATGTTGCCCTGGTTGGTTCTTCCGGCGCCGGTAAGACAACATTATGCTCCCTGATCCCACGCTTTTATGATGTCACAGGCGGCTGTGTGAAGATTGATGGATATGATATCCGCAAGGTAACGCTCCAGAGCCTGCGCAGCCAGATTGGTATCGTCCAGCAGGATGTCTATCTCTTTGCCGGTTCCATCTACGAAAATATTGCATATGGAAAACCAGGCGCCACAAAAGAAGAAGTCATCGCTGCTGCCAAAAATGCCAATGCCCATGAATTTATCATGGCCTTTCCTGATGGATACGATACCGATATCGGACAGCGTGGCATCAAGCTGTCCGGAGGGCAGAAACAACGTCTCTCCATCGCCCGGGTATTTCTTAAGAACCCACCGATCCTTATCTTTGATGAAGCCACTTCTGCGTTGGATAATGAAAGCGAGAAAGTGGTACAGGATTCTTTGGAGAAACTTGCAAAAAACCGCACAACTTTCGTTATTGCCCATCGGCTGACTACGATCCAGAATGCGGAAAAGATCCTTGTTCTCACTGAGGATGGAATCGCCGAGACAGGAACCCATGAAGAACTTTTGGCAAAGGGTGGTATATACGAAAGATTGTATCATATGCATTATTGATCTGTGTTAGCTCAATGACGCCATTGAGCTATGAACAGAAGTGCATACTGCCCACTGTTTTTCGCAGGGGGTGGTATATCAAGCAACAGACCGTACAAAACCACTACTCTTGTTAGGATACGAAAGTAACGCAAAAAACTTTATAAAAAAGGAAAAAATCTCTTGCCAAACCGATTTAGATATGGTAATATATCATTTGTTGTCAGACTTTGATCAAACAGTAAATCGGCTCCATGGTCAAGCGGTTAAGACACCGCCCTTTCACGGCGGTAACAGGGGTTCAAATCCCCTTGGAGTCATAAATGTAGTATCGTTTTATCAGGTACCGCATAATATAATTATATATGGCGACTTAGCCAAGTGGTAAGGCATGGGACTGCAACTCCCTGATCATCGGTTCAAATCCGTTAGTCGCCTTAAAAAACCTCTAAGTAATGTTACATTCATACTTAGAGGTTTTATTTCGTATTATTCTTTCTCATCCCTCACTGGAATTTTTTGATCCATATTCATAATATGGTTGATGAGCCAGCTCGCAAGGAAATCAATCAGATCATCCAGGTAATCCTGCTGATTGTCATCCATCTCATCCAGATTGATCCTATCCATCTTATCAATAAATGACTGATGCACATTTTGCTGGACCGTCAGCCCCCCATATTGAATACTCTGCATATAGCGTTCTTCATCCTGAAAATGTTTTACTGTATAGTCTTTCAGCTCCTCCACCACATCTGCGATAGCATCATATTTATCTGGGATAAATTCATCTCTGTTTAATTCATTCAGATCTGACAAAATCTCAAACAATCTTCTGTGCTGCCGGTCTATGATCTCCACGCCCGTGCAGTACTTATCAGAAAAGGCCAACATAACCGGATCAGTATGTACTGCTTTCATCTTTCCAATAAGTGTATCACTGGCAAGAATATGGCGGTATAACCATAACGACAGATATTCCATCATATCATGCAGAACCCGGATTCCTTTACTCACATCCATCGTATCCAGGTCAACACTGTTTACCTTTGCTGTAAACTCTGCATGCGCCTTCCTCTGGCTCACAAGTTCCGGATCATGGATTTCATTCATATAGTTTTCTTCATGAGCAAAATGCGTAGACGCATATTCCTTTAATATCACCAGAAGATCTTTTGCAGACTGAAGCACTTCTGCTGGTTCCCTTGTTTCATCTGCCAGAACATTAGAAATTGTATTTATCGTGGTAAATAACTGGCGGTGTTCATTGTCAATGATCTCATATCCTGTCAGACAATCATCCGTAAACTGATACATATTATTATCCTCTCTTCTCTCTTATATTTACTTTGCCTGTAATTCATCTATATGCCCACTTTTTTCTATTTACCATTATAGTCTATTTTAAATAAAATCTCAATATATAATCTTCAACCCATAAGAATGCCTGGCTGGCTCAATGTCATTCCTGTGCCAGCAAGACCTTAATCCGCTCTGCCATCTGATTCAATACTGCAACCTGCTCTGTCATCTCCTGAATATCTTTTGTATTGTTTTCTACCATATCATTGATGCCAGAAAATTCTGTATTTTCCTGTCTGATGCTTTCTGCGATATTCTCATTGATCTGCACTGTACTTCTAATCACATCAGACTGTTTACTATGGGCCTCTCCCATTGAGGCAATGTTCCTTATAGATGTATGCAGGACATTGATCATATCCCGGATCCCTGCAAAAACTTCATTAAAATATTCATTCTGCTGTTCAAGCTTTTCAGAGTTTTCTTCCACGAACATCGTCATATCTGACACATTTTGCTGTACCTTGGCGATCACTTCCTTTACCTGCTCCAGGGATTCCTTTGTATCATTTGCCAGATTCCCAACTTCAGTGGCAACAACCGCAAAGCCCTTCCCTGCCTCGCCAGCTCTTGCAGCCTCGATGGAAGCATTCAACGCCAGAAGATTCGTAGAAGCTGAAATATCGCCAATAATATTCAGGGTTACACCAATTTCCCCTACCGCTTTCGACAACTTAAGGGCAACCTGATTCGTGTTGTTCATTGATTCAGAAACCTTAACATTGATCTCCCTCAGTGAATGCAGCCGCTGTTCATTGTCTTTTGACTGCTCCAATAATTCTTTCGAACTGTTCTCCACCTCCGTCACATGCTGGCTGACAAGACCTTCCCACTGTTGGAGTTCATTCAGGTTTATAATGCTCTCTTCACTTTTGTCCCTCAATTCTGTATTAGTTGAGAGCAGGTGCTCACTTGTTGCCGACAACTCTTCGGCAGAAGCACTTTCACTTGACGTTATCGCCTCCAGCACATCCCCTGCCTTAACTAATTTCTCAGAAAGTTCTGAAACCGAACGCAGCATATTCTGAACCCTGTCATTGTTTTTTGCCATCTCATCTTTTTTTGCATTCACCAAAAACCTCTGGGACAACCAAGTAAAAAGCCAGATAAAACCCAGGGACAATACAACACAGACACATCTGTTTACCATATTTGGAACAAATAGTGCATCCTTGGCCGGAAGCAGAATATCACTCCGAAGGATCCATGATGCGGCGAGAGACAAGGCAATCTCTATACTTGTTATAACGACCATCCTGCTATCTAAAAACAGGGCTGTGGCCACTGTGAACAAAAATGCAAATGCCCAAAATTCTGTGGATGGGATCATATAAAGGATAAAATTGAACTGGGTAAACATAATAACCACAAGAAATATCTTACAATGTTTTAACTTTTGCGGGATCACCATTTTTTCATGATAACCAGTCCGGATAAAAAAGATCGCAATTGCCAGATATAATAAGCAGGTAATATCAAACAGAATCAGCATCGACCAGTTTACTGTGGGGAAAAGTCCAATCAATTTCTCAACACTATATAAAACACCTGCTGCCTGACATGCCCCAGGTACTGCTAAAAGGACAATGGTATAAACTTTGTTAATATAATCTTCCAGTGCTGTCAAATTTTTTGTCTCCATAGAAATTACCTCCTGATGTTTTAAAATTCATATAACTGTACAATTATAGCATAACCGGCACCAATAGTACAGAATATAATCCGTTTTCCCTTGTTTGCATATGTATCCCACATACGGTTCAGACATAAAATTGGACATGTATTACCTGTATAGCCATACTCCTTTCCCACAAAATGGTACTTATCTCCCTTGATCCCCAATATCTCCAAAGTTTTCATATTATAATCATCGCTTAGCTGCGAAAATACAAAGTAATCAATATCCTCTGCTTTCAGAGAATTGCGTTCCAGCACCTGATTAATCTGTCTTGCCCAATATTCCGGTACAAAATCCATAGAAAAGGGATTCCATTCCAGTCTCTTCTCATTTGGCTGAATGGCTTTCAGCGGAACTTTCGAAAGTCCACACTTTGGATAGGTCACATACTGGTGAAAACCAGCATCTATATAAACTTCTGTATCAATAAATCCCCTTTTTCTATCTTCTTCCATGGCAGATACCGCAACACATGCCGCAGCGTCAGCAAAATTGGCATATACTACCGTATCTGACCACAGCGCAATGGGAGAGATACAGAAACAACCAACTACCAATGCATTTTGGATATCACTATTCAGCATATATTTGTGCACAATGTCAAGTCCCTGTATCATTCCTGTACAATTTGAGTTTATGTCAAATGCAATTTTTACTCTTTTCAGCTTTTCTCCGTATATCCCCACCAGTTTCATCGCATTTGAGGGTGACAGATATTCTGGGGTATCTGAGCAAAATACAAGCATATCAATTTTTTCCAGATCAATATTGTTTTTTTCTGCGCAATGATCAATGGCATTCTCACACATGGAGATGGCATTTTCCCCTTCTGAGATAAAGTATCTCTTTCTTCTGCCCAAATGTTCCATCAAATTATGGGCGCTCAGGCCCATTGCCCCAAAATGTTCATCTAATTCTTCATTATACACTTTATTATTTGGAATATATACTCCTGTGCCCTGCATTATTACGTTCTTCATAGGTTGTTTCTCCTTTATGTATTTCTCATATATTTTATTGTGGAATTATTTGTAAATTAACATATTGACAACAGATACACTTTCTGTTATATTTATAAGTAGAACTTTTTCGGGAGGTAGCTATGGCACACAAAAACAGCCTTACAACTGGAATAACGGACTTATTAGTTCTTTCCATATTGAACAGGCAAGATAGTTATGTATACGAGATCTCAAAAACCATTGCCAACAATTCTGATGGTATGTTGACGATTTCCCACAACACAGTTTATACTGCAACCTATAAACTGCAAGAAGCTAATATGATCAGTGAATATACCAAACTTGTAGGCAAAAAAAGAACTCGGGTATATTATCATCTTGAATCTAAGGGAAAAGAATATTTGAATAAGCTATCAGAAGAATACTCCAAAATGACCAAAGGGGTACAGAATGTTCTTGGGTCATTGGACGCTGTTGAAAATGACTGACCGTCATTTTCAACAGCCACCATTGGAACCTGCTTTCCTATTCAAAAATATTCTTATGTTTAAGTCTTGGAATATTGACTATATTTTTACTTTTCTTTGATTCATCTGCATTAATAATAATTTACTCAAGCCCTTTCGGTACTTTTGGTTCATATGCCCTTCCTACACATTGACAGTTTGCAAATACAACTGCCATAATTCCCATTAAAGATAAGACCACATTAGAACATCTAGCAAACAAAGCTTTCATTACTTTCAATCCTCCTTTCCAATACGTCAAAATTATCAAGATCTCTCATTGAAATTACAAAATACCTATGTATGATCTATTATCATTATTGTATCTTTGTTTTTATGCCACGTCAATATACTGTGCACGAATACCCCCTATCAGTGCACGAATTGTTACTTTTCGCCGCTCTGGCTGAAGAGTGGGCCCAAGAATGAAAGGAAATCACGATTTCTGTTGTATATGGCATTTGATATTTGACAATTCATTCCTATTAAGGTTAAAATAGAATTATTATATCATCAACATCTTGGAGAATTATTATGACTGCAGCTTACCTTTGGGAGATATTCGTGAACCTCATCGAAAATACAATCGTTGCCTTTTTAGTGTTTCATCGTTTAACATTAAGAGACTCCAGATATTATACAGGAACATTTATTTGTTTTGTGTCTATTTCCGTTTTCTTAACATCTTATTGTAATCTGTATATGATCAGCACTACTGCAACCCAACTGATTTTTTTCCTGTTTCGTCTGATATACATATCGATATGTTTTCGGAACTCTTTCTCAGAGAAAACATTTACCTGTTGCCTTCCAAGCTTTATCAGCATTTCTGCTGACCAGATCACCTACACCATTGCACTCATCCTCTCCGCCAATAATCTTTCTTCTTTTGATTTTTTAGGGGAAAACCGTGTCCTCTCAACCCTGCTTTATCTAATATTTACATTTGTTTTTATGCGCATTTTTTTACATGTTTTAAAAGATATATCTGCCTTACCGGACAAACTTTATGTCTTTCTGGTGATAACTACTGCCGCCGCTTTGTTTGTATCCACCTTTTTCCTAAACATTATTGTTGAAATAGATACGGACGCACTACCCATGAAATACCGGATACAACTAAACAGTATCAGCATCTTTATTCTGACCGTTTTCCTTACAATGCTGTTTTTGGTTCAGGTCATCAGCAGGACATTCCAGGAAAATATAAAACTGACAGAACAGATATATATGCATGAAAAAAATGAAGAGTTTAACAGATCCGTTCTGCAGTCTGTAAAGAGCCTGCACAAATGGAAACATGATTATTCTAACCATCTGGCTGTGATCCATGAACTGATTGAGACAAAATCCTATAGCAAAGTACGCCAGTATGTAGACAATCAACTAAAATGCCTTTCCAAAACATTCCCCGTCATAAATACAGGACACCACATAATTGATGCGATATTGACTAACAAATATGCTGTCACACAATCCGAACAGATATCTTTTGAGTACTCTGTGATTCTCCCTGAACACTTTCCTGTCAGTGACATTGAAATCACAGGCATTCTGGGAAATCTTCTTGATAATTCCATAGAAGCCTGTAAATCCATAGACCAAAAGGAGGAGGTCTGTCTTCCTTATATCAAGTTAGTTCTGAAACCACAACGGAGTATGTTCCATATTCATGTCAAAAACAGTTCTTCTGGAAACTACCTGTACCATTCTAACGGACAGCTAAAAACCACAAAAAAGGAATCAGAACTCCATGGCAGGGGATTATCAAATATTACCGAAATCGCTGAATCCCATTCCGGATTCTGCCATATAACTGCCGGATCGGATTATTTTAGTGTTGATGTATATATCCCATTACTTACAGAGAGGTAAAACAATATGAAATTAAATGTGACAATCTTAGAAGATGAAACAATCCATGCTGTACAGCTACAGCAGCTATTGGTAAACTGGGGGAAGAAAAATGATATTCCTATATCCACACGGCACTATTTATATGCCAAAGATTTTTTAGAAGAAAAAATTATGACGAAGATGAACTCTTTTTTATTGATATTGAATTAGGGACAGCGAATGGAATGGATATTGCAAAACAGTTGCGAAAAGATGGTTTTGGCGGGAATATCATCTTCCTGACTGCCTTTTCAGAATATGTCTTTGACGGATACCACGTTCAGGCTTTAGATTATTTATTAAAACCAATCAGCCTTGAAAAACTTGACCAATGTATGAAACCCATTTGGAGAAATATGAAAGGTTCCTATCATATATACAGTACCAAAACTGAGATAGTAAAAATCCCATATAACAAAATATTGGCATTTACTTCCTTTCAGCATTATATTAATATAATTACTCAGGAAAATAATAACCCTGTCTGTTTTCGTCAGAAAATCACACTAAAAACCCTACAGAAGCAGTTACCTGGAGAATTCGTCCGCTGCCACCGGACAATCATCATAAATATTAATAAAGTTATGAAACTGACCAGAAAAGACGTTACTCTTTGCGATAATTCAGTTTATCCGGTATCTGAAAGTTATCTGGACCAAGTGCGTGAAACCTTTTCTGAGCTGCTTAATACATAACGTAAAAGGAGAAAATGTATGATACATAATATAGCTGTAAAAATAGTCGATTTATTATTGAAATATGGTTCAGCCCCAAAAAGCCGTGACATATATATTTATGGAACAGAGTGTTTCATAAGCGAAATGATAGGAAATTTCCTATTATTCTGCATTGCCCTGCCACTGCATCAGGGATGGGCAATGCTTTTATGGCTCATTTCCTTTTTGTCCATCCGTATCCACCTGGGCGGATATCATGCCCCTTATCATTGGTTGTGCCTGCTCGTCAGTACATTCATCGGCATAAGCAGCATATTTTTTAACTGGATCTGGATTTCCATAAAAGGTTACTCACTATTGGTTCTCTTGTTATGTGATGCCTATATCTTTTTAACAAAAGCTGTTGTCCATAAAAATCATCCCATGTCCCCCAAAAAATTATACCGGGAACGGCTCTTATTGTTGATCAATACATTTATAATCACTATTGTCGTAGTGGTATGTTTATTTGTTGGTAATAACTGGTATTCTCCTATTTTATCCGGTTTATTCTGTTCTGTAGGAATGTCTCTGATCACTAAATTTCCTAAACGTTCCTCGGATACTGACTGAATTCTGCTGCAACGCCTCCCCGATTCCCAAAATCATGTCATTCAGGGAGTTCCCCGGCGGAACAATCGGCATAACATTGATTTCTCTGTCTATGATAAATTCAATAACCGTAGGCGTTTTCACATTCTGCTTTGCGCTGATCAAAGCTGTTTTTATATCCTCTGGTTTTGTTACACGGATGCCCTTCGCCCCGTAGCTTTCTGCCAATGCTATAAAATCAGGGGTATATTCTGGGCAGCAATGATCCAGGGTACTACAGCGCCTGTTTCACAACTTCTTCGGTAACGCATACAGGTACCCGAATAACGCCTGTCATTTCTGCAAGCTCTGTCATTTCTTTATTTGCATGGGCAATATTCACTCCGCCGCCTATCAAAAAAACAGGTTTATCCGCATGACTCAAAATATCCAATGCTTTATTTAATTGTCCCATATGAACGGAAGTATTCGGCTTATAGCCTCTGACCCTTATTTTCTTTGGATAAACATCGCTGCCATATGTTTTCTGGACATCCTTTGGCAAACCAACAACAACTGCTACTGGCTTTCCCGACTTTGCAATATAAAAAGCCTTTTTAATTATTTCTGCCAAATCCTCTCTTTTTTGTACAATTACCGCATATTTGCTGATGCTTCTTGTAATGCCTGCGATATCCACTTCTTGAAAAGAATCCTTCCCAATAAGACTGACTGGCACTTGCCCCGTAAAGCATAAATAACATCGATCTCCTTTTCTCCATATAACGCATTAAATAGGTCTATTGCCCGCCCTCCTGGATAAGCAAAAATTCATCACCGGATTTTTATGGGAGATTATATGCCAGACCATGACAACTACATTATAACAGAACTCGTAGTCAACAGACTAAAGTCTATAACAAAAGCCTGCAAACACCAATGTTCACAGGCTTTCTCTAACTCCCCGAGTAGGGCTCGAACCTACAACAACTCGGTTAACAGCCGAGTGCT
>CANRWA010000034.1 GCA_947643415.1 uncultured Clostridia bacterium
TCTGTTCTTTTTCTTTACTGAACAGTGCCTCATAATGTTCGCTATGCAGATAATATGCGAAACCATTCGCAGCGAAATTAACTGTTGTCATGATCTTTTCCTTTCTGGACTCATCCGGTCCGCTTCGTTTTCTAACTGTAACCACTATAACACCAATTCTTCGGTTTGTCATTATACTGATAATATAATTTTACAGACAGTCTACTACATCCTTATCTCCAGCCCGTCCAGCTTCAGTCCCGGCGCCCCGACCAGATACCATTCCCTGTCCATGCCCATCTCCACACGGGCGGGAATCCAAACTCCATTCAGCTTAAACTCGAAGACCTCCCCACAGTGGATGCCGCCATAATCACGCTTATCGCCGTCCTCATCAATATAGTGGAAATTGTACCTCCCGCTTCCCTTATCATAAAACAATGTACCCTGCTTCATAAACAGCCCTCCTTAAAATTGTTTCTATATAATAAATAAAGACTCCCCTGCTTCTATTTCCTTGAAATTTTCCGCAAGTTTTTTATAAATTTTATCTAAACAGAAAAGTCCGCTGCGGTCTATTCCTTCTCCCTGTCAGTCATATCCGCACAGACATTCTTTATGGAATTGAACGTCACCTGAAGCATGTGGGACCAGTTTTCCCCCGCCCTGCAAAGGACATCCAGCTTCTGCACCAGCACTGGCAGATAATATTCAATACTCTTATCACTCTTTTCATCCATATTCCCAGCCGAAAATCCCACATTAACCTCGTCAATTCCGGCACCCAGGATCACATCCAGGTTCTCTGCAATCGTTCCCAGTATGACCTTCTCCAACTGGTCTGCCGTCTGGAAAAACAGGAAGGTTTCAAACTCCTCCCCGGATGCCAGCACATAAAAGATATTCCTGCCGTTGACGCCAAACGCCACATCCGCATCCCATTCATTAAAATAGTCCCTGTACTTTTCCATGACCTGCAATATCTTTTCCTTCTCCATAACCTTTTCCTCGCTCATAACTTTTCCTCCTCTGCACCTTTCAGCTCTGCTTCATACTTTTTGACCAGCCGGTAGAAACTGTCCTTTTTCAGTCCTGTAAGTGTCATAGCCTCCTTTGCGGAGATCACGCCGCCTTTCCATCTTTCGTAACAGTCCTCCCAGTTCTCCGGGTACTCCACCCTTGGCCTGCCCAGGTGCTTCCCGCCTGCCTTTGCAACCTCTATTCCCTGCCGCTGCAGCTCATGCCGCTCTGTCCAGTCTTCGTCCGCCACATAAGCGAACACTGCCAGCACCACATCCGTGATCAGCTGCCCCACCAGCTCCTTTGACTGTGTGGTATCCAGGATGGGCATGGATGTCACCCGGATATCAGCACCAATCTCTTTTGTGATGTGGAACCACTCCTTGTAGATTTCGCTGTAGTTCCTCCCGAACCGCTTCAGTTCCGTCACCACCAGCAGGTCGCCTTCCCGCAGGATGTTGTCAACCAGGGAGCGGTACACCGGGCGCTCAAACTGCCTCCCTGACTCCTTCTCCACATATATGTCACGCTCGTCGATACCCTCCTCGTCCCGCAGGATATGTACCTGCCGGTCCAGGTTCTGCTCCCGGCTGCTCACACGGGCATAGCCAAATTTCTTTGCCGCCATGATGCGCCTCCTTTCCATAAACTTTCGTGTCGCTAAAGGTATACCTTTGGAGATATGTCTTCCGGCAGGCATATCCCCCTGTTTTTCTGTCGCAGAAGGTCTGTTTTCATTATTGCGACATCGCAGGGATGCCGGATACCTTTAGCGACACATCATTTTATACGCAGGGGACGCCCAAAACACAGCAGCCCCCTGCAGAATTACCCGGTATGCCTATCCGGTCCCCAAAGTTCCGGCACCGGCTAAACCCTGAATTTCCGGATACAGTTTAACAGGGTTGCCGAAAGCTCCTGGTACAGATCCTCCTCAAATACGTTCTGCTCCATGGCATTCTTGATCAGCAGCGGGCGGTACATCCTGAAGATCTCCTCCTGCGCCGCCTTATCCCCTGCCTTTGCCTGCTCCAACAGTTTCTCAAATTCCATCTTTCCCATTCATCTCCTTCCGCAATTTCCTGAGTACATAGTAATATGCCATCTCAGCCTGTTTTGCCTCCATATGGAACCGCTCTCCCAGTTCCGCAAAAGTAAGCTCCCCATAAACCCTGGCAAACAGGATCTCCCTGTCCCTGCCTTTCAGCCGGCTTATTGCCTTTGCCAGGTGGTCGCTCTCCAGCCGGGCCAGCAGCTCTTCGTACCTCTGCCAGTCCCGGAAGATAAAATCCGTATATTCATTTATATAGGCGCGGTACTGCTCGTCAAAGTCCGTATAGTTGCGCTCCAGCAGATCCTCCTGTGCAAGGTCCATGCCCTGCAGCCGGTATTTCCGTTCCCAGTATTTCTTCCGCGTATTCCCCACTGCCGCCACAAGGTATGCGGTAAAGCGGTTCTGTACGGAATCCGTATGTTTTTCTTTCATCCTTTCGTCCTCCAGTCATTTCCTGCTGCGTTAAGACCGCAGGACAGGAGGCCCCCTGATGGTACAGGCTCCAACTACCCTGACTGCAAAAGAAAAAGAACCATTATCCTCCCCAAATGCCGGATAACCGTTCTTTTCCCATGATTTTCTGCTTTCCACAAAATAGTAGCGTATTACGCTACCATAAAGGGGCTGTCGTATCCCATAAAAGAATATGATTTTTTTAACGAAATTCCCCTGCCGATGCCCAGCTTAAGACCATTCCCCAATGTCTGCCATGCGTCCTCTCCCATGGCACAAAAAAGACACCCAAATAAGACTCTGATGAACCATGTTTTTTTGTTCACCAGAAATCTGGGTGTCTGGTAGTTTATTACACTATTTTTTAGTGTGTTATTACCATTTTTACTTTTATGAGGTATGGCAATACACTACTATTAGGAGGTGATTAAGATGTCTCTATCAATCAAAGATGCCCGTATATTCAGTGTTGCCCTAAAGAATGCAAGGAAAAAGAGGAAACTCACACAGGCTGAGTGTGCGGAGCTGCTCGGCCACTCTGTTTCCTTCCAAAAGGATTTGGAGCGCTGCCGCTGCTCTACAAGCATTGAAGGTTTTTACCATATCTGCAGGACTCTCAATATATCTGCAGATGACTGTATTTTTCAGGACGAATACGACAGGACCGGCTCTACATACCAAACTCTGTTGCGGCTGCTCCCACGGTGCGATGAAAAAGCCCTGGCCGCCCTTGCAGCCGCTGCAGCTGTACTTGCAGATGTAGGTCCCGATAACCAACCTGTGGAAACATCGAAGGACATTACCAGCAGTCAAACGTAGTATATCGTAAAAAACAGAAAAGCCCGCTGTTCAGATTTTGTTATCTGCTCCGCTGGCTTTTCTACGCTGTTTCATGGAGAAACTCCCCATGCCTGTTTTTAAGTGATGAAATAAGTTTCAGCTGAATGATCTACAAATATCTATGTCCCGCTTCCGGGACGGATTCCCCTTAATCCATAATCTTTGCAGAAAGCTGTCTCCTGCTTTCTATATGACTTCCTTTCTACGGGCTGCAGTGCAGCCTTCCTGTAAAACGCTCCTTTCTTTGTGCGGTGGATATTTTTATTTGCGAATACCCTGAAATTGCCACAATAGCATGTTACCCTTTCATTATAGATGTAAAGCCGAAAAAGTCTCCAGCTTTGCCCCCACATACAGGTTTTCTCCCTGAAATACAGACATATCCCCTTTACTTCATCTGCTCCTGAAGGTACAAGCCTACTCTGTTCTGGGTCACGCCTACCACGCTCTCCATATCCTTCTGCCCCCGAAAATAACCTTCAGCCTCCTCATAGACGATATTCATGACAGTCATATCATTAAATGCAAAATGATGTATCCCTTCAATAAAGCCTGCTGTCCTGTCAAGCAGCCCGCTCTGGTAATCCTCCGTCAGTAAATGTCTTGCAAATGACCATGCTCCATCCAGATGTAATATTTTCAATGAGAATTCATTTAATCCCCCAAAGACCGACCTGCATATTTGAAAGCCATAATATCTCAACCGCTTTAAACCCACAATTTCGCATTAGTTCCATATTCTCTGATACCGAAATCGGAAAGTAATCTTCCCCATAACGTTTTATATGCTTCTCGCACTCCCCAAAACTTTTTCCTTGCCTTATTTGGTATGCTTTCCACTTTTCCAAATAAACCGTTTTCCCTAAATCAGTAAATGGTGCAAAATTTTCAAAACTAACAAATATACCGTTATCCTTTAATGCCCTATATATATTCTGCAGAGCTATCTGGCGTTCAGCCATATGAAGATAATGATTTACCTGTATGGCTGTAATAACATCAAATTCCTTGGCATAAACCAACTTTTGAACATCACAAACGGAAAATTCTGCATTATGACACTTAAATCGTTCTTTTGCAATTCTTATCATTTCATCAGATGAATCACAAAAAACAATTTTTTCAATTTCAACATTTTCAAATGCGATACTCCCCATCTTTCCGGTTCCGCAGCCAATATCAAGCCAGCTTACTGCATCACACTTTAAAATTTTTACTAAATCTATGACCTGTTCATAAAATTCATCATAATACGGGAGAGTTTGCTTGATTTTTCTATCATACTCGTCTGACCTAAATGCAGATTTATTATCGTTCATAGGCTGTCACCTTTCACACAGATTAAAACCTGAATCATGTATGTTCTTTCACATATTGCAGGAACTCAGGAGTTTTTGACCAGTATTTAATGCCCCAATTTTCAAAATTCCATTCATCCATGTATTCATTGCACTCAAAATCAATATAATAAATTACTTCATTCTGCACTACAAAGTTTGTCGGAAAATAATCTATATTTATATGGGCAGCATATAGTAAAGCACACATACTGCGCAACTGATCGACATAAACGGATTTCATCTTATCCTGCAAAATCAACTCGTAAATGGTATCACCGTCAATAAACTCTTTTAAAATGCGTTCATTCTTTACATCAACATCAATCATAACAGGAATCTTTATCCCGATTTCCTTTAGCCGATTATAGTCGTTTATTTCTGCCTCAACCTTATTCCCAAACTGGTAATAGTCACAAGGTTCATGATGGATTTGCTTGAGAACGTACTTTTGAGTTCCGTCGCTTGCCAGATAAGAATACCCACCTTTTCCCTTTCCTAATAACTTGAATATTTCATACTCTTTTTCATTTACAACCAGTTTCTTTTCCATAATTGTCACGTTCCTCTATTAGCTTCCAGTTTTATCAACAACACCCTTCAAAGCGTGTACTGTACTTCTTCTTTAAATGCTAAATTCCGCTATAAAAGTATAATCTGTAAAATCCCCGGTTCCCCTAAAATCCGTAACAGTTTTTACAATACGGTATCTGCCCGGTTCCAGCTTCCCATAGAGCCATTCAAAGTCAATAACCGCTTCATAGGGTGAATCTTTCTGAACCATATAAGCAATCGCATTAAAAGCAGCATTGTCAATTACTTCATCCAGTTCCCTCCACTCACCAGTTTCTTCATCCTGCATTTCCAGACAGAAGTCCTCTCCACACTGTATATCCTTATCTGTGTCATTCACAATCCTGACGGTAACACTGGTATCGGAACATTCTGTCACTTCCATCGTTACTCCGTCCAACGGTAATAATACATCGGTATCCGCATTTCTTATGGAGATAAGTGTTCCATAGTGCGGTGCCGGCTCTGTAAAATCACCGGAACAAGTAATAAGCACTTCTGCACCTATCTTTAATGCCCAATCTTCTTCACCTTCCGGCAATTCAAAAAATACCACTTCATACGGAATTACTTCTTCTCCCAGCGTTTTTACACAAACAACAGGCACTAATGACTCAACAGTATGGTCAACGATTATCCCAGTAAAGGTAATAGCATTTTCATTATAAAATGGAGTGCCTAAATACCATTCGTTCTTATATAAAACTGCTATTCCGCCCTCCACTTGTGCATATGGCATTCCCAATTCAGGATTAAAATTAGTTTCTCCGTTATTTTCCGGAAAAGTACCTGTATATGACTCTGTATATCCGATAATCGCACTTTCATCAACTTCTGTGGGCATAGGATTACCCTCTACCAGATAAACCGTGTCATTTACCATAATCGCTGCCGGATAGTCTGCAATACCATCTGTTGCTATGTTTTCCTCTGTATCGTTCTGTCCGGCATTTTCCGACATTTGACTATCTGCACCAGCGGGAGTCTCTGCACTGTTTGAAGCTCCACACCCTGTTATCAACAAAACACATGCTGTTACTATAGTAAATGCTATTCGTTTTCCCATACTGCCTCCTTTCAGTCAGTCCAGCTTATAGATAATGCTCAATGCAACTTTGGGAATAGATTCAGAAATTTCTTTAACTTCTCCTATGATTGCAAATTTGTATTCTCTGGCAATGAAACCATAATACCAAATGTATCCGCTAATTCTTCGGCATTGATATCAGAATATTCTGTCTCTTCCATTGTTGCACCATCTAAGTAGGACGCGCCACCTAAAATCCTGGGCAATGCCTTTGCCACTTCTTCCTCAGTCATATAAGTAACACTCGTGATTTCTCCCCCTGCATTCCGGATAACCTTAATGCTGACTGCTCCTTTTGAATCTGTATTAAGCCTATAAACGGAACTGTCAGGACGCTCATCCTTGATAATATATACCAACTCACCCTGGTAATAATAGAAATTATCCTCTTTTTCAATACCATAAGCCGCATACTCTTCCAGAAGCGCCTTATCTTCCCAATCTTCTTGACCGTCTTGATTAGCTTCCAAAATTGTTGACAGAACATCACTTATCACTTCCATATCAATACTTCCGTTCATAGCTGTCCAGAAATAGCTGTTGTATATGATCGTGTCATCACTCATAACGGAGATAGTTTCCATCACATCGCCATTCATATCATACCATGAAATCATGGAACCAAAGCCGTTTGTATCTTCGCTCGATTCTCCTCTTTCAAACTGAATAGATGTAATATTGTCCGTAATCTGCTGCATTATATCTTCGTCCGTGACTTCCTTCTTCTCTCCACTAATAGATGTGACAGTGATTTTTTGAGGACTTTCAAACGAAAAAGTTTTTGTTTCAGGAGCAGAAGAGCATCCTCCCAGTATTATCATGCATACACATAGTAATGCCAAACCTGCTGTAATTGATTTTTTCATAAAAAACTACTCCCTTCTCTGTCTGTCAATTTGATACAAGACAACCTATGTCATTCAAAGCCGCCTGTGCTAAGTCCTAGTATTATCATGAAAGTTGTTGCAGTTTTTCAAGAAAAGCTACATAAAATGCGCGCTCTTTCATAATCTCTTGCTGCACCTCTATACTTTTTGCCGGCGTACCGGGAAGCGGATGATCTATATCATATAACGCTTTTTCCGCAACCCTGATTGCACTTTCAACGGAATTTCCCAATATATTATCCGGATCGACCTCGCCGTTATACCATCTAATGGCATGTTGTACCAACAATTTGGGAATATGAAAATGCTTCCCATCACTGGTTATGGAAAACCCATTTGAGCCTGTTTGTTCCGATGCTTCCATCCACGCCTGCCTTACTTCATCAGGCGCATATGCTCCTATTGTATCGAATGCTTCGGATGCCCTGTCCAGACAATATTGTTTATCTGCCTCCACTGATTTCTGTTCAACGATCTCCGCAAAATTCTTCCCTTCTTCTACTTTTGCGGATTTACTGTTCACATATCCCGCCTGATAATAGTCTGCTGCTATTCCGCTGATACCCATTTTCACTCCTCCAATTCTACGAGTTACTTTGATTTATGCTAATACTGCCCCCACTTATAACATACATGACGGTTTCCCATGCCAATCCTATTCTCCAACATGACTGCTTTCGCATATTCACATTACATCTTTTGTTTCAACATTATAAATTGATAAAATGACTGACAAACCCGCAAGCACAAATAACAGTGCATAAAACGGGGCATTGCCGACTAATGTATAGGTTCCAACATTTCCCTGTGTGACGCATACGAGGATCACGGACGTAATGATTGCAGCTTTACCCGATTTCATTTTCAATCCAATGAGTAATGCAATGAAACTTACGCTAACCATTGCTATCGAACTGATGACGATATTCAGCCAGAAAGACGGCATTGCAAATTGGATACTGCTCCCGGATATATTCGTTAAGGATTTCGTACACAACAATATAGCATAAATCAATATCTTGCTTAATGTTAATGCCACAAAGTTAAAAATCCAGACAGCCAAAACTTTTGACATCAAAACTGTCTGCCGTTTAATGGGATAAGAAAACATCAGATTGATCGTCTTTTTTTCGTATGCCCCGACTATAAAAGAAGCTATCATTACACCTGTGAATACTATGTATCCCATATGGGTAAATAAATCAACAGTAGTATTTACCACACTTCCATTATAAGCCTCCATAGACGTGTCAGCGTCCAATTCTCCCGCCATTAAAAGAATGAAAAACAGCAGAACAAATGTCATAATGGCAGCATTGCGGATATATTTTCCGATATTGTTTTTCTTCCATTCCAGCCTGATCAGATTAAGCATTATTCCACACCTCCTGTCAACTTCAGGAAATAATCTTCCAGTGTCTCCGTATTTTTGCCGATAGCCATTATTTCAACATCATTAAGCGCAAACGCCTTGGATATTACCTGGGTACTCGCATCGTGGTCATAAATACGCACTTTGTCATCATCAACAACTTTGAAATTGGAAAGGTTTAATTTCTCTATCAAAATGTGTGTTGCTCTTTTTGTATCAGAAACAGCTACTTCGATATAATTCTGATTCATTTCCTCAATATCCTTCATGCTGACTTCTTTCATCATTTTACCATGATGAATAATGCCGACTGTATCAGCAATGCTCTCTATTTCAGATAGGATATGGCTGGAAATGATCACTGTAACGCCCTGTTCTCTGGACAAACGCTTTAACAGATCACGGACCTGCTTCATTCCGGCAGGATCAAGCCCATTCGTGGGTTCATCTAAAATTAACAGCTCCGGCTTGCATAAAATAGCCCTTGCAATTCCCAAACGCTCCTTCATTCCCAATGAATAGCTTTTTACCAATTTATCCGCAGCATCCGCCAGATCAAGAAGATCCAGTGTTTTCTCAATGCTTGAAAAATCAGAAAAACCCATATATTCACAATGAATTTGCAGATTCTCCTTACCCGTCATGTGTTCATAAAAAGCAGGAAATTCAATAATGCTGCCCATACGTTTTAAGATTTCATAGGATTTGGGAGTTACCGTTTCTCCAAAAAGTTCTATTGTCCCCGAAGTAGGCTTCCATAAATTTGTCATCATTTTCATAATGGAAGTTTTTCCTGCTCCATTGGGACCGAGGAAACCGTAAATCTCCCCCTTTTTCACATGAAGTTCAATGTCGCTGACAATATCTTTCCCTCCTATGGTTTTCGTGAGATGATTCGTTTTTAGTACATATTCCATTTTGTGTTGACTCCTTTTGAGTTTTTTCCAGATTGGAAATCTGGTATGTAATGCCTGCTGTGGCGAAATAATATGTTCTGGCCGCCTGTTTATGCTTTCCTGTCAAAAGAGGGCTTCTCCTCCAGATAATCCGGCAATTCTGAAAGCTCTGCCCCTGCGCTATTCTTAACAGAGCGATACTCTGCCCAATAGATAGCATAAAATTCATTCTTTTTGGCAAGCTCTGCAGGTGTCATTTCATAACTCCACCCATTGCCTGTGTTTGACAGGGCTTTTACACCCTGGCATTCAATCACAGCACCATAACCGCCCGTTGTTAAAATCGGACAAGTCAGCGTGCCGCCGCCTGCCAGTGCAAACCTTTTTTCAGCAAGACCGCTTCCCCTGCCATCAGCCGCCTCCAGAAAATCCAATAATGTCAATTCCCCAGTCCCTTTACATTTAGGGTTATTATTTTGACTTTTCATGGCATTTTTAGCCTGTTGGTACAGCATCTTCCTGTCCGGTGCAACATCAGATAAATATTCCGCCCTTAACTGGAGAACCTGTCTGGAAATCTGCTCTGATTCCGCCTTGCTGCCCGCTACAGCTGCCTTTTTTGCCAGTTCCCTGATTTCACTGGTAAACTCTGCCTTCGATTTATTAGATTTCCCTGCAGACGGGATGTAAGACCAGTTCGGCTCTCCCTTTCCGGTTGTTGCAATGGTAACATCTTTTATGCTGCTGATAGAGCCACTTACTGATACGCTCATGGAATCCACCTCCCCAACAAACAGCCTTTACCCCCTATTATCTGTCACATATGGAAAGGCGTACTGCATTTGCACATTTATATGAAACGTAGCACGCCCTCCAAAATATATACACTCTTATTCTGTTACCTTATCCCAGTTTACTTTTTTAATCTGCTCTACCAATTTTTCTATGCTGTCTGCCTGTACCATCACCGTCTGCCCCGCCTGCTTTTTACGCTCGGCAAATTTTTCTTCCCTTGCACTTTCAATCCGTTCCCTCTGCTGCTGGCTTACCTTTTCCAGTTCGGCAAAAAAAGTCGTTGTTCCGTCCTCATTGATAGAAATACCGATTTTATTTACCTTAGTTCTGCCTGCCGCTTCGCCGGACACTGATGTGAAACCATATTCCTTGTTTACCTGCTCTGACATACGGCGTGCGCCCTGCACTTTCTCCATGTACTCTTTCTCGTACTTTTCATCGGAAGCCATTTTTTCAAGTTCTTCAACAGTAAGTATGACGGAAAATTCTTTACCCGCTTTTGACAGAATATTTTTTGCATTATCCCCCTTGCTGAAATCTGCCACAAAGAAATCCATATCTCCATAAGTTTCTCTTAGTTTTTTCAAAAGTGTCTGCGCTTTTTCCGATAGCTGTGTTTCTCCGACTGTAGCTTTCTTTCCTGCTTCATCAACTGCAATATCCTCAGCACTTCCCTTTTTTGCATCATACGCTGATATGGCTTTTTCCGCTTTTTTGACCAGCTCCACAAACTTTGTACCGAATTTTTCACCGTCGCCGCTATGGTTAAGTGCGTGGTCAAGGACATTCTGCATCAGATCATCCAGCTCGTCACATACATCAGGAACTTTCTCCCTCAGAGTATCATGCCAGCTTACATGCTTGTTAATCTCATCATCTGCGGAAACGATCCGGTATGTACCTTCAAAATGTGTTATCATATCCTCCGGAACCACCCGCTGTTCCGGCGTCCTGGCCATAATCTTATCAAGGTCAGCGCCGCCTCCGCTTTTCCTGCTCTCTACCAGTGCCGCCATTCCGTCACCGGAAAACTCCACGATTGCATCATCGCCATATTGGGACCGGATGTCTTTCATGGCTTGTAAGGTTTCTTCCCGGCTCATTTTATCCATGACCTTATTGCCGTGTTCGTCCGTGGTATTGAACCGATATTTTACCAAGGTATCTTTTTTCGCCGCCGAATTGGAACCATAGCTTTTTAACTGCTCCGTCCCCACAAAAAATTGACTGTAATCCTGATTTACATTTATTGCCATTGTATTATCCTCCTATGCCCCCAAATTTGAATTCACTTACACATCGCAACTATATACTGTAATCAAAGTTATTGCCCACTGCTTTTTCTTCCTTAGTCAACACTTTTTCATTTGTTCCATTTACTGCGTCTTTCGCCTTTTTCAGCAATTCTTCATTTGAGGATGCCACAACAACAACTTTATCCCTTGAAGATTTTACCTGATCTTCTTCTGCTTTCTTTTTTTCCGCTTTCTTTTCATCAGCCTTTTTCTGTTCTCGTGCTTTTTCCTGTTTTTCTTTTATCCTGTCGGCACTCTTTTCACTCTGCTCTGTCAGACCATCAAACATACTGTTTTTCTTTTCAACAACAGAGTAAGAACCCATATTTCCATTTTCGTCAATGTAGTACCCGCAGGATACTAATTCCAATCCATCTCTTGCAAAAGCATTTTTCAGCCAGTTATATGCAGACTCTACCCCGCTTAACATTTCGTCTAAATCTTTCGCTGTAGCCTCATCATTTTCTGCCTTTGACAAATATGCAGAGCTTACCATAACTCCTTGAAAACCTTTACTTGATGACGAAACCTGATTTTTAGAGAAAGTGCCCGCCGTAATGTCAAAATTAGAATACTTATCCTGCAACTGATTTAACAGATCACCTTTATTTTCGGTATCCGTTTTTTTCTGCGCTACGGAAGTTCCCTTTGCTTCTTCCTTTTGTTTTGTTGCGTACACATTCTCGTACACACTGTTGTAAGTGTTCACTCCTGTAATTGCCATAATTTTGTCCTCCTTGATCCTGTTCTTAAAATCCGTTTTCATTTTCGGTGCATGTACTACACCTGCATATACTGCACTGTCACTTTTATTATCGGAAATCTGAACATAAAACCCTATAACTTTATCCCGAGGTACAGATTTTTTCCCCGAAGTACAGATTTTTTTATATTTTTTCTCTAAAATGCTCTAAACTGATCCTAAATCTACCTTATGGTTTACGCTTTTCCGCCTATCGGTTCAGGATCACGTCGCTGTAAAATTTCCCGTTCCCGTTTTTATAGAGGACACTGCCACCATATTTCTCCACACACCGCTGCACATTCAGACAGCCGATGCCAGTGCCTCTCCCGCCTGTACTTACTGGTCTGCCGTTCTTTATCCTCACTTCCTGTTCCACACTGTTCTCAATGCGAATGGAAAGCATCTCATTATAATTTTTGATATGCACCTTGATATAGCGCTCCCCGCTGCACTTCAGGGCAGCCTGCATTGCATTTTCCAGCAGGTTCCCAAAGAGCGTTGTCACATCCACCGGCTCTATGAAACCAAGCCCTGTGCTTTCCACCTTTACCACGAACCGGATGCCCATGCTCTCCGCCGCCTGCTTCCTGTCCGCAAGGAGAATGTTCAGCATGGGATTGTCAGAGTATTCCTCCGGCACAAGGGGCTTTAAGATGCCCCCGATCTGCCTTGTGTATTCCATTGCCTTGTCCGTCACGCCTGCCCGGTACAGCTCCTCAATGGAACGGATGTGTTTGCTGACATCATGGAGGATTTCAATAGATTTTCCGTATTTCTCCCGCTGCCTCTCATAATGCTCAAACTGCATACTCTCCTGCTGTTTCATCATAGCGATCTGGAACTCCATGCTGTTCTTTTCATCCTCCACTTTCAGGGAATAAAACAGGTATAGGTTCGCAAAGACAACGCAGCATAGGTTTGCACATAGCAGGAAATAGTCTGCTTTCCTTGTGACCGCTGTTACAAGGATGATAAAATTGACCACACTGTATAAAAACATGACAAGGTAAAGAATCATCTGCGTCCGGCTCTGCCTGTAATCCTTTTTCCACAGCCGTCTCATCAGGGCATAGTAAAAGAAGATCAACACCAGCTTTGAAAAAGCCACCTCTATGCTGCCCGTGATCACCACATCCTCCGGCATAAGTGAAAGTTTTTCCATCAAAAGGTCAATCCCAAACACACCGATGCCCTCAAACAATGCAATCATGATAAAAAAGCATTCCGATTCCACCACCCGCCAGTATCTCCTGTCAGTTTTATCCTCATAAAAGATAAAACTGACAATACCGAACACCAGAAAATTTGTCCCCATATTCCACCATGTATTATGCTTTAAGTTCACCAGCGTTACGATCACCACGGCGGCAGCGGCGGCAATCCGGTAAACCCACGGATTTCCAAAGGCTTTCCCATAACGGTCACCCATGAACTGGAACATCAGCCCGGCAATGATCACACATGACAGAAAGCAACTGAACAGATATACTAAATTTTCCATGCCCCTACTCCCCACTGCTATGGATATATTCGTTGAGCCGTTCCTTGAACTGCGCCACCCGCTTCTGTGACAGCGGCACTGACACACCGTTTTTCAACACGACCTCATATCCCTTTGTCTTTGCCACATTTTTAAGGTTTACAAGGATGCCCCGGCAGCTCGTCTCAAAACCGTAAGGCTGCATCCGCTCCTCCAGTCCGCTGATGGCATCCGGGTACTCGTACAGCATATTTTCCGTCACGATTTTGACCTTCTTTTTCGCCTTGATGTATTCAAAGTACAGGATCGTATCAACGGGAAGCAACAGGACAGGCTTTTCCGACAGGACGCCGTTTTCCTCATAGGATACGTTCTTAAACTCCAGCCGCACTTCTTCTTTCCGATGCTGCCGCAGAAATGCCTGCAGCTGTTCCTCCAGTGCTGCCGCCGATACCGGCTTTTCCAAAAAGGCAAAAGCATGTACGGTGTTCACTGCATCCATGCAGTATTGCCCGAAATTTGTGATGTATATGATCTTTGCAGAATGGTTCCTGCTGTAAAGCTCCTGTCCTGTTTCGATTCCGTTCCTGCCCTCCATCATAATATCCATGAAGATCAGGTGGAAGCTGTCGTCCGACTGTAACAGCTCCCCACCGGAGATAAAGTTTGTGATCCGGTATTCTTCTGATTCTATGTATTTGTCTAAAAGCGGTTTCAGGATGCCTATGAGGTGATCCCTGTCCGCCTGTTCATCCTCGCAGACTGCTATCTGAAGCATTGGTTCATGCCTCCTTTGCTGTTTTATGTTTAGGGGATTGGTACTGTGGTGTGAATGCAATACCCCTTTTTATTATACATGGTCTGCTATGCCATTCCTATTTTTTCTCTGTAATCCGATAAATACTGCAAGCAGTATGACATTAACTGCCAAAACAACAATACTTCCTTCTATTTTACATTCCCCGCCAGATAAAAGGTCACTTCCTGAAAAAGTCATATTCAGCAGATGCGGGTAATCATCTGCCAGCGACACACCACCTAATACTAACGCACCTATCCCATTCCATATAAAGTGCATGACCGCTGGTGCTATAAGAGAACCGCTATATTCCAAAATAACCGTCATAAGCAGACTCATTGTGAGAACATTCACTACCGGAACCACGCCCGCCTCAAATGCGCCTCCATGCAATAATGTAAACAGCGCCGTGGTTACTATGGTAGAAACCACGATATTATGCTTTTGTTTCAGAATTTGATAAAGTAAGCCCCTCACAAGCAGTTCCTGCATGATAACATTCAGAAAAGCCGCCAATACCCATACGAAAAATAAAGGGATATCATTCTTTCCGCTAAAATCTATAACTCCCATCAACTTCATAATAAATACAGGAACTCCCAACCACAAAATTCCCGTTATAATTCCTATCATAATTCCTTTTGCCGGATTATTAAAAAGTTGTAATTTTATAGTTTTCTTTTCAATTAACAAAAAAATGAATGTAAATGCTATAATTGACAACAACGGTGTGATTTCTGCCCATAATCTCCATACAGCAGGATTATCCGAATTGGACAAAGGCAACACCGCTGACAATATTGCCCACCCTAAGAAAAAGCATATACATTCTATAAAAGTTATCACTATCCTTTTCAAAGCGTTTTCCTCCGTTTCATTTTTCAAATAGTTTAACTATAACATAATCCCCTCTAAATATCATTCACTTCATCCCGGCGTACAGATTTTTTCCCCGAAAGACAGATAAAAGACCGGGGAATATACCTGACAAACCTTCCCCGGTCCTTTACAGCCACATATCAATCAACCACTCTTTGCTTCTCTTGCTTTTCCAACAAAATCATGTTCCAAAGCAATATCCATATTATTCCATTCCTTTCACATACTCTGCAAGTGTCCTTTTTTCACAATAGCGAATAGCCAGTACAGAATATCCTAAAGCAATCATCACGAGAGCCGCAAAGAAAATAAACATAGGCAGTAATGGGAATGTATAGTCCAGTTCCCCTAACAGACCAATCTGACTGAATGCCCGGCATAAAATATATCCGAGGATAGTCCCGATCGTCAAAGTAACAGCCATTGTTGCCAATACATAATGAAAAGATTCTGCCCACAGCATTTTTGACAGCTGTTTATTAGACAGCCCGACAGAACGCAGAACACCAAATTCCTGCTGTCTCGAAACAAAATTAGTCATAAGCGTATTGATAAGGTTAATCAGTGCAAAGATACCGATAAATACCACCAGTACATAGGCTGCTCTCATCGCTATTTTTAATGATTCTTCAAGGAAGGAAATCATTTCATTGATGCTCCGGACTTCCAGTTCCGGGTTAATGCCACAAATCTCATAAATGGTATCTTCTGCCTGAGAAATATTTGCTAAATCTGTACTGAATAACAGTTTTGAATTAAAATTCGTTGTGCCAGCTTTGATCACGTTCAGTAAATCCTGTGGTACAAAAATATAGTATCCCTCATAAAGCTTATCCGGCAGATTGACAGTTGCCATTACCTTAAATGGAATCTTTTCTCCTTCATCAGTTTCTATTTGAACAGTATCCCCTACCACAGCTTCATAATGTGCAAATGATTTCACCATGCCGGAAGAATCATCTATTATGATTCCATGTTCTTCAACCAGCTTATCGTAATCCAATGTCCCATTTAACAAAGCATCCTGATAACTTTCGAGATACTCTCTTGAAAGCCCCACTATATCATAATAAGGCTGATCCTCCACATTGACATTATCAGGAAAGAACATATTTGCAGTACAGCTTTGAACTGACAATATATCCCCAACCATTGCTTCCTCAGTTAATTTTGTGAAAAGCTCCTGATTTAACGGATTATTTTGCTGTAATTTATCAGCTACCGGAACATATGGGGAAAATGTATCCCCAGCTGGAGACAGGGATACTTCAAATTCATAACCATACAATTGCTGGTAGGCCATAGCCACAGGATTTATAGACAGCATTATGGTAGATGCACACATGAGGAAAATCCCCGTAAATCCCAAAGAAAATAAGGTCAGGACAGTCCGTTTCCTGTTGCGGGAAAAATTAATCCCGGCAAGGGTATAAGGTGTAATCTTCCGGTGAAGTTTTTTTGTGTCACCAAGTTTCGCAACATCTGTTGTTGTCGTAATTCTGACTGCCTCCACCGGAGAAACTGATGTGGCAATCCGCACAGGCTTCCGTATGGACAGCCCGACTGTTATTTCCATAACAAGGGCGGTAATAACTGCAAATCTGACCGTATTCGGTAAGTACCAGCCATCGGGAATGAGCAGGTATCCAATGATACTGCCGCTAACTATACCTGCAGGAATGGACAGCAGTGACAGTTTCCGGCTTTCCTTACGCACAAGATACTTCATCTGTTTCTGGGTAATACCAACAACACGCAAACGCCCATACTCCTTTACCTTCCCTGTGACAGATATATAAAACAGACTATAAACAACCGTAGAGCAGGCAATAATAATCAAAATACTGACCAGCACAGTGGTAAGCGTGTTACTGGATGCGTTATCAAAAGTACTAAAGTAAGAAGAACTGAATGCAATATCCGCTTCACCAAAACCATAAGGCTCCATACAGGCAAGGATATACTGTTTTAATTCATCCGTTCCCATAGTCTCACTTCCAGACATCCGTATCAGCGCCGAATAAGGAATGTCCATACCCGAAAAATAGGATTCCAAAAGTGCCTGTGAAACCAGAACTTCATATGAATTGCTTGCGTTCTCATCCTTTATCAGCCCACAGACTGTATATTCTGAAGGAACATTTTGCCCCAATTCAAGGGTAACTGACTCTCCCAGCGCTGGTTCTATCCCCTGTTTTTCCAGATAAGATGTTGGAATGGCAATTTCTGTTTCCTTTTCAGGCAGCCGCCCCTGCGTTAATTCATGGGAATACAGAAGGAAAGCCGCTTCATCATAATATGTTACACTCAGCCTGTCCTTTCCAATCCGCAGTTCCTTCAGCGGCATAACAAGCGACAATCCCACCTGCTCAATCGTTTCATCTTTTGATAAAGCGGTGAACTGCTCTGGATTCACATAGAGAACTGCCGCCTGTAAACGTCCCTGGTAAAGTTTTCTGGTCTGGTAACTGCCGCCGAAAACATAAAGAGCAAGTGACATCATAAGGCAGGAGGCAAACGCAATCGTTATAATGATAAAAATATTGCGGCGCTTGTCGGCTCTAATACTTTTGTCTGCCAGACGGTTTATTATCTTATTTGAGCTTGCCGTAAATAAAGAAATCACTGCACCGTCCTCCTTATCCCATAATCCTGCCGTCTTCAATGCGGATGATACGGTCCGCAAGAAGGGCAATGTCGTTATTGTGGGTAATCATTACAATAGTCTGGTTAAATTTCTCACTTGTAAGTTTTAAAAGCCCCAATACATCGGCACTGCTCTTGCTGTCGAGATTACCTGTAGGTTCATCGGCAAGGACGATTGCAGGCTTAGTGATCAGCGCTCTTGCGATTGCTACACGCTGCTGCTGTCCGCCGGAAAGATTGTTCGGCATACTTTTCAATTTATTTTCCAAAGAAAGTACATGAATCACTTCATCCGCAAAATTCCGGTCTACGATGCCTCCGTCCAACTCCACAGGCAGGACGATATTCTCATATACATTTAAGATCGGAACCAGATTATAATTCTGAAAAACAAACCCTATGTTCCGTCTGCGGAAAATGGTAAGTTCCTCATCGTTCATTTGGGAAAGCTCTTTCTCATGGACAATGACCGAACCGGAAGTCGGGGTATCCAGACCGCCGATCATATGTAATAAAGTTGATTTACCAGAGCCGGAAGTACCGACTATGGCAACGAATTCTCCTTTATTGACAGATAAATCCACATCATCCACTGCACAGGTGATGTTAGGTTCTTTCCCATAATATTTTTTTAAATGTTTTGTCTGCAATATCTGCATAGTGAACTGCCTCCTACTGTATTATTTCCACATTCGTCTGAACGACACTGTTATTTTTCATTATAAAGAGGAAATGTTGCAGAAATCTTAACAGAATCACAGCGGAATAAAAATCTCAAATTCACTTCCGGAATTAACAGTAGAATTCACCAAAATGTAGCCATGCTGGAGAGTAATAATCTGTTTGCACAGATACAGACCAATACCATTTCCCTCTGATATATTTGTATTCCCACGCCAAAATCTTATAAAAATATTGGACAGATCAGCAGGCGGGATTCCAATACCGGTATCTCTGATTGAAATCTTGATATACTTTTCTGTCCTGTTAAGCAGTATTGTTAGTTTTCCGTTTTGCGGTGTATACTTAATGGCATTTTCCATTACATTAAACAGTGCCTCACTTGTCCACTTTGGATCATGCAGGACAATATAGTCTGTTGTATTATCATAATACACCTCTATATCTTTCTTCTCTGCAGGCACAAGTATCCCTTCCAACGCTGAAAGTATCGTCTGCCCAATGGAAGTCTCCCTTGGCTGTATCTGAATCAATCCGTTTTCAAGTTGTGATGTTTTTAGTAATGCCCGTATTAAAAAGTCTATTTTGTCCAGCTGCTTCCCTTGCTTTTCCAGACAATCTCGATATTCCTCTCGCAAAATGCCCGGCTGCTTTAATGCTTCCTGTAAAAGATGCAGATTAGTGAGAGGTGTCTTTAGCTGATGTGAAATATCAGAAACAAAGGATTGTACTTTACTTTTTTCCTTTTCTATCGAACTCTGCTGCATCTGCAGAACATCATATAAGCGGTTCAGCTGATGATAAATCTGTGAAATATAGGTATCATCAATATCATCATAAGTTGTGACAGCTTCCTGGTTCATCATCTTATCCATCATGACAAACAGGTTTGTAAAAAAATCCGAAAATGTTCTTTTTATTAAAAGCCAGGCTATACAGATAAACAAAATGAAAGTAATCTGTGAGAAGATAAGGACAACCATACTGCTTCTGTTAACCGAGATAAAAATAAGCATCAGGTTTATAATCAGGATGCCATAAAACAAAAATTTAACAGCTGTAAAATACTTTTTATTCTTCAATTTATTTCTCCTCATTACTTATTCGTCTGCAATCCACATATAACCTGTGCCATATACCGTCTTAATATATCGGTGAGCAGCAGAATCAATTTTCCCCCTGATCCGGCTGACCATGCTGTTAAGAGATGTTTCCTCCACATAATTCCCTCGCCTGTCCCATACCACGTCCAGAATTTTTTCCCTTGTAACTATGTGCCCTGGATTTTTTACCAGCAGTTCCAGAAACTTAAATTCCAAAGGAGTTAATTCTATCGGTTCGTCCGCCGCATAAGCAGTTAAAGCGGCAAAATCTATCCGCAGATAGGAATCGGAATAAATTACCCCGGAAAATTCCTTTTCCATCCGGTTTGTGACAGCCGCTATCTTTTTCAGCAAAACAGGGAGGGAAAAAGGCTTGGTCACATAGTCATCAGCTCCCATGTTGTAACCTTTTATTATATCGTTTTCCAGATCCTTTGCTGTAAGAAAAATGATTCTGGTATCTATTGAAATCTGTCGGATTTCTTCACAGACAGCAAAACCATTACCGTCAGGCAATGTAATATCCAGCAAAATAAGATCAAACTTCAAATTTCTAATCTTCGTGACAGCATCTTCTTTTGTGTATGCCCATGTGGTATGATATCCATTTTGATCCAAATGCCGGGTCAGCGTTTCACTTAAAGTCCGGTCATCTTCCACTAACAATATTTTTTTCATAATAATCTCCATCAATCTGTTATTCGGTTGAATATGTGGTAATGAACATTTTGCTTCATTCTAAAGTACATCATTTACTAATAGATAGCTACTTCTCATTTCTGTTAAAATTAGGGATACTTTATTATATATTATACATGATTTACTCCTGTTAAAAAAAGTGATTTGCGATATACAGATTTTTTCCCCGAAAGACAGATAAAAGACCGGGGAAGGATACCTGACAAACCTTTCCCGGTTCTTTACAGCCACACATATCAAACAACAGCTCCTGCCTCACGCCTGCCATACTCATACATTTTCAGAGAAACCAGCCTGGTAATCCTCTCCATGCCGTTCAGGATGGTCTCCACATCACTATCCTCGTCCTCTCCCAGCCGTTCACACAGGTTCCGCCCTGCCTGATATACACCTTCATACAAAAGGCAGCACTCTTTCCCCTCGGCAAATTCATCTTCAATTTCAATTCCCTCTGGCATGGAAGCCATCCCCTCTGCCAGAAATCCGTTCATCTTATCATAAATCAGTTCTTTTTGCATACCGCATCCTCCTTTTGTCTCACTTTTACAACCGATTTTAATATGTAATGCCATTAAAATCAATAGTGGTGGTGCAAAAAGTGAGACAAACTTCTCGACACATTTCGACAGATTGGAGGACAACTATGCCAAAACCAAGGACTACATCCGGCGAAAAGAACCTGATCAGCAGTCGCCTTATCGAGTTAAGGAAACAGCAGAACCTTTCCCAGCGTGACCTTGCCCATAAGCTGCAGCTTGCCGGATATGACATGGACAAGAACGTGATCACCCGCATTGAAACCAACAAGCGGTATGTCACGGATATTGAGCTGCGGGCCTTATCGGAGGTGCTGGGCGTCAGCTATGCGTTTCTGATTGATGGAGAGGATAAATAGCAAAAAGCAAGCGGCTAACACGCTCTCTAAATATGTTAATATTACTTAACAAAAAGGACATGGAAAGACTTTACTCCCATATCCTTTTCTACTTTATCGGCTTTTTGTAACTGCTGGTTTTTCTTTTCCGCTGGTGCGCTGGAATTATTTAATCTGAAATACCTTCTTCCACTTTATCAAGAATGTATGATGTGAATTTGCCCTCCACACTATCACTTGGGAAATCTTCTTCCAGCTCTACCTTTATACTTTCAAATTCTTGTTGCAGTTCTTCCTTTTCTCCTGCTGTCAAGTCGTCCCAGTTTTTATTATTAGCGTATGTGCAGCCGCTCAAGCTGATTACAATCATACCTAATACAGCCAAAGCAAGAAATTGTTTTTTGATATTTTTTATCAGTCTCATAACTATCTCCTTTTTACAAAATATATTTACTTAAAATTCACTCACATATTTTTTTACGAAACCCACAGAATCAAATTCAGGAAGCCAACGCCAGACATATCCTAACTTCAAACCATGCGTTTTCTTCAGATTGGCAAAGCAGTCTTCCACCCATGCCTTTCACAAGATACTCTGCGATGTACATACCCATTCCGGAGCCTTCCTTTTCTTTTGCATTCTGCCCCCTGAAATATTTCTGTGTAAGGAATATTTCCTCTTCCTTTTTTACGCCTTTCCCAAAGTCTTTTATGCAGACGCACAGAAATTCACCCTCAAAACCGCAACGGACTTCTATCTCCGTATCTGCATATTTGTAACTGTTAGAGATGATATTGTCCACTACCTGCAAAAACCGTACCCTGTCAGCCATAACAAGACACTCCGGTATCTCAAACTCCTTTACACGTTTCCTGAAATCTGCCTGCAGCAATGCTTCCTCTATGGCAGAACTTTCCGTTACTTCCGTTCTTATCTCAAGTCTTTCAAGCTCATTTAGCATAGTTGTGTGAAGATTGCCAATCATCCTGCTTATCTGGTTCGTTTTTCGGGCAATCGTCTCAAACTCCTGACGCAATTCCTCTGAATCTGTCGTCAGGGACTGGTACTCGGCAATCGCCTGAATGGAAGCCACCGGGTTTTTAATATCATGGCTGATAGAAACGATCACTTCACGCCGCTGCTTATCTGCCTCCTGCTCCCTCTTCCTCGCATAAAGCAGTTCCTCTCTCATAATGTCAAAGCTTTCTGAAAAAGCACCAAAAGCTGAACTGTCGATTCTGCTCACCGGAATGTCCAGATTCCCTTTTGCTATCTGGCCGGCAAAATCATTCATCTTTCTCACCGGTCCGAACACATGCTTCTTTAAATATAAAAACACAAGGACATCTTTCAAAAATAATACAACAAGAAACGATATCGCCCAAACTTCAACTTTTCTTTTTAAATCTTCCCCTTCGTTATTGATAAAGATAATCCTGCCCTGAATTTTACCATCCACCAGAATATCTACGCTGTAATCTTTATGGATGAAATCGTACACATAATCCGTATCCAGCCCCTGTCTGGATGCAGCTACCGGCCGGCCATCGGCATCGGTTACAAAATAGTCCGTTTCATACCCCTGCATCATACTGACTGCCTGCTCCGCATCCGGCCAGTATTCCCTGACAGTAAATATAATGTCATTTGCCTCAGTATTCTTTATTTTATTCTGCGGTCTGGCTGCCAAAATACAGCACAATGAAATGCAGGCTGCCAAATATAAACTGACGGTGATCACAATAAAGCGCTTCACTTAATTCTCCTTTGCCAGACGGAACATATAGCCTTTCCCATATTCTGTAATGATATAGACTGGGCTGGAAGGGTTATCCTCAACCTTTTCACGCAGCTTCCTTATGTGGACATTCAGTGTCCCGTCCCCCACATAAGCCTCCTGCCACACTTCCTTAAAAAGTTCCTCTTTCCCGACCAGACGGTTCCTGTTTCGGATAAGATAAAGCAATAGCTTCATCTCCATCCTTTTCAGCAGGACAGGCTCACCTTTTTTTAATAAAGTTTCTTCTTCCATGTTCACCTGACATTCCCCAAAAGAAATAATCCTGTCATCCCCGGCAGAATACCTCCGTAACACAGCCTTTACTTTCGCCAGAAGAATAGGCAGGGAATAGGGCTTGCAAATAAAATCATCGCCGCCCACATTCAAGCCTAACAGAATACTTTCTTCTTCCGTCTGGCAGCTTACAAAGATGATTGGAACCTGTGTCTCCTCCCGTATCTGCCTGCACAGGTTGTACCCGCACCCATCCCCCAGGTTAATGTCCAACAGAATCATACGGGCGGTATTTTCCCGTATAAATTCACGATATTCCTCCACACCCGATACCGCCGCCACCTTTATCCCCGAAAGGCTCAAATATTTACAGGTGTTTTCCGCCAATGGTGCCTCGTCTTCTATCATCAGACAATCATATACCAATTTATCCGCTTCCTTCCTTTTACCCACGCTACTCTGCCTTTATGAGAGTACAAGGGACAATCTTCCTGACTTTCCATGCTGAAATAAACGCTGTCAGGCATCCTGCCGCTTCCATGCACAAGATAAGCGCTGCAATCCACACTATGGGAAAACGGAAAGAAATCCGATAAACTCCCATTCCATGAAAAAGCCCTGTCATCACTGCATTAGAGCCAAAATACAGGAAGATGCTTCCCAGCAGGCTGCCCCCTGCGATATACAGCATAAATGTCACCACTGTCTGGGATATAATCTGTCCGTTGGAATACCCCAGCGCCTTCATTATCCCAAAATCCCTTTTGCGTGTCAATAAAATGGAATTTGTTACAAAATACCCCATAATGACAATGAGCAGGAACATGACAGCCATAATAAAGAACACCACGCCGGACACACTGTTTATGATTGGGGCAAGCTGGGAATAAAACACCTGTTCAAACTCCCCCACATAGGAAAGCCGGTCTGAAAAACAGTCTTTAAGGTTTCGGCAGTATTCCTCTGCGTCAATTCCCTCCTCCAGATAGACATGCACTGTCTGCCACTGTGCTGTAGAATCAATCAGATTCAGCCCTTCCATAGTAAGGTAGATATCCATCCCTCCTGTATAGGTGCCTTGCGTAAGGCCGACGATCAGGAATGTCCCTTCCCCTGCATCTTCCTGAAAGAGCTGGGACACTTCTACAGTATCACCGATATTCTTTCCGAGCGCCTGCGCCAGATTCCCTGAAATAGCAGTTTCATTTTCATGTTTCGGATATCGCCCTGCATATATCGAGGGATTTTCCAATACCTCATAATCACTATACACGCCTAACGCCGCATATACCCTATTATCACACAGAAGTCTTGAACTTCCCGGCTCAACAGCCATCATGACCTTACGGACGCCCTCTCCCTCCAGTTCCTTAGCTATCTCTGCTGCATCCTCCGGTCTGTCTGGCTGGACATTTACAGAATAAACTTCCGCACCCGTTACCTGCAGCAGCCCTCCCTTATCATTGACCAACCTTGCATACAGGATTACTGCAAACCCGGCAACACACATTAAAACAGATACGACAATGCCTGTCAGTATGCTCCTTGCCCTCTCAAAACTTATCATCTTAATTATAACGGACAGGTTTACCGGGAAAGGTGTTTTTTCTATGTCCATCCTGCTTTTTCTGCCAGGAACCACTTTTTCCCTTTCCTGAATGGCTTCCACAGGTCTTAACCTGAATATCCCTTTTGACAAAAACACTGTTACCGCCACAGTCGCCAGCAAAATAACCATAAGGTTCTTCCCTGCTTCAAACCCCAAAAATACAGCGTTCCATACAAAACCAATATCCGTCGCTATACTCTTTATCACCATCGGCATGATGCACTGTGAAATTCCCACACCAGCCATACCGCCAAGCGATCCAAGAAACAGGAACTGTAACGCATAGGACAATACAATCTGACCGCCCCTGTAACCCACTGCTTTCAATGTCCCAAGTTCCTTTAAGTCCTTATCCAAGATATTCCGCATATGGAACGCAATCACCATAAAGCAGGCTGCGATTCCCATAACGGAGGCTGCATTTATGACTGCCACATATATACTTAAGTTATTGCTCCGGCTGGCTTCGGCATATTCAATATCCGAAGTATTATAAAATATATCCCCGTCAGATTTTCCGGCTACAAATTCTGTAAACCGATTTGACAGCCCGCTTACATCCCCTTCCGTCTTCATCATCACTACTACCGCATCGCAGTCTGTCCCTGCCCTTTCCCCCAAAGAAAGGAACGCTTCTCTTGGCAGATCGAAAGCAATATTTGACCGGCTTCCAAAAAGCACATCCTCCGTAAAACCTGCAATGATATAAGAATCCTGCCATTCTTCGGATGAAATGCTAAACACATCACCAATCTCAAAACCAAAGAATGTCTTACACACATAAGGTACATAGATTCCATTTTCCGGCACCTGCTCCAAACGCTCCACTATTTTAAGGGAAGATAGATATCCCTGCCTGTCAGCATTCCTAAACATCCAGCTCCCATTTACCGGCTCCCCGGTTCCTGCCTGAATATCCATACTCCGAAGCAACACGGCATCCACCATTTCCATATCAATTATTTCTTCCTCTGCTTTCCGGAAGCCCTCAATCTCTTCCCCGTATTTTTCACAAAAACCACGGGGCAGGACCGCCGCAAAATCAGCACTGTTCGTCTCCGCTGCCTTTTCCTGATACAGCCGCCTAAATCCCTCCGTCATCTGGCTGCCGGTATAGGACAGAAGCATCGTTGCCATGAGCAAAAGGAAAAACGCAAATGACGTTTTACCACTCTTTTTTAAGTTTGATCTTATCAGCAAAAACATATCTACCACCCCATTTCTTCCAGAAAATGGAGCAGCTTTGCTTTTCTCTCTTCAAAGCCCGGTTCCTTTTCACCCTGATAAGCCCCTAAAGAGCATTCCCCGTTTATCCTCCCGTCCCGCAGATACAGGATACGGTTTCCACGCAATGCTGATTTCAGGTCATGGGTTACCATGATAGTCGTCTGCCCTTTCCGGTTAAACTCTGTCAGAAGATCCAGGACAGCTTTCCCGGAAGCAGAATCAAGCGCCCCCGTAGGTTCATCCGCAAATACGACTTCCGGATTGTTGATCAGCGCCCTTACGATGCCTGCCCTTCCCATCTGACCTCCCGAAATCTGCGAAGGATATTTCCCCCACTCCTTTTCAGTAAGCCCTACTTCTGCAAACAATTTTCTTCCCCGCTCCGCCACCTGCTTTTTGTTCTTCTCTACAAGCAGCCCGCTCACAAGCACATTGTCCATGAGACTCATACTGCCAATTAAGCAGACCTGCTGGAAAACAAATCCACAGTTTTTCTTCCTGAACTGTGCCAACTGCTTCTCTGAATATTTTGAGAAATTGGTATCCTTAAAATAAACTTCCCCCATGCTTGCCCTGTCCATTCCCGACAGGATATGGAGCAGTGTGGACTTTCCAGAACCGGAAGCCCCCATAAAAACAGTAAAATCTCTGTAATATATCTGGATATCCATGTTTTTGATCACATGCTGGGGAACTTCCCCATTCATATAGCTCTTACACAATTTATTTGTACTGATTACAGCATTTGCGTTCCTTTCCATATATTCTATCCTCCATATTGCTTTCAGCTGAAATACAAATTTATTATTTGCTATATCATATCACTCAGAATCTTAACTGTCTTTAACCGGAATCTTAACAATTCTTAACTGCTGGCATTCTTTATGGTCATTATACATGATTTACTTTTTTTAGAAAAAGAATTTCCTGATATACAGATTTTTTCCCCGAAAAACAGGAAAAAGACCAAAGAAGGAGTCCTGTAACTGAAAAGACTGGAGAACGCTGATTCCCCAGTCCAACCCTTTCTGACATTCAAAACCACTTCCTGTTACCTCAGCTCCATCTTCTCCGCCCATTTAAGCCCCTCATTCTCCTTCAGAAGCCCCATGTGGAACAGCACCTGTATGCAGTCTGCATATCCCTGCATATAGGCACGCTTCTCCTGGGCGGATGCAAAGTCCTCCAGGCACTCCTTCATTTCTTCCACCTTCTCCCGTTGTCCTTCCGGCAAGGTTTCCAGAAATGCCTCCCATCCCTGCTCTGTTTCCTTCCACGCCTCCAGTGCATTTTCATATTCCGGGGTACGCACATAGCTTTCCCTGTTTATATCCTCCCCGTTTAAGCTGCCCAGGAACCGGGCCATCTTTAACCATACATCACTCATTGTAAAAATCTCCTTTGCCATATCTTTCCCACATTCCAGTATTCCCCTTTTTCCTAAATATCTCTCCCCTGTTTCGCCTCACTTCATCTTTAGAAGTATATTATCACTCCATTTCGGTAAAATCAATTCATATACTTCATCTTTAGAAGGGAATTTATTTATGAAAATCTACTGGAACGGCACTTCCAAAAACATCATCGGCCCGAAGGTAAAGCAGCTCCGCACAGCACAGGGGCTTTCTCAGGCTGCCCTTGCAGGCAGGCTCCAGCTTTTGGGCATGGAGTGCAGCGACCTGACCATCCTGCGGATCGAACAGGGCAGCCGCTTCGTCCCGGACTATGAGGTGGCGATCCTCTCTGAATATTTTAACATATCCACGGACGAACTGCTTGGGAAAGGGGAGCCGGGACAATAAAAATATCCTGCAGGTTCCCCTCCTGATTTTACCCTTTGAATGCCTCCAGTGACGACATGATTCCGTTCAGGGCATCCTCGTCAAACCCAAAATCTGCTCCCGCCATTTCCTCTGCCGCATCCGGCCCGTCCGGTTCCTCCGCTTTCCCATTGTAAGGCGCCTCCTGCCTTTCATGCTCCCTGATTACCTGCAGCACAAACTGCCGTATCTTTTCATAGTCAACCGCCTGCCCCGCATAAGGCACATCCCCTGCCTGCGCCCCGTTCTGGTAAGCCAGCACCGCATTGACGATGTACTGGGCCTTCCCCCGCTCCATGCCGTTTAAGAACTCCGCCACCTGCACATGGGCGGGGTCATTTTTATTGAACCCTATGGTTGTGACAAATGCGTTCTTTTTCCCCATGGCAGTTACCTGCCTTTCCTCTGTATCTGGTAGAGCAGGCCGTAACCCTTTGCATTGGCACAGATGTCCTCCACAAAGATGCTGCGCCCAATCTTGTCCGAGCTTTCCAGATATTTCCTTAAAAGCAGCGCCCCGCCGCCGATGAACACCACGCAGCTGGTCTTTAGGTCAAGCCCGCGCTCCCTGAGCGTCCCCAGGATGTCATCCACAAAGGTTCTGGTCATGTCCCCCACGATACGAAGGACCTCTCCATCATAGTCCGTCTTTTCTCCCCGGATGATCCGGTCAATGTCCGTATCATCCAGCAGGATGTCCTTCTCGGAGTTGATGCGGGATGCCACGTCATTATACAGCTTGATGACTCCCTTCTCCAAAGAGTCGCATACCCCCAAATCCGGCCTGCCTCCCCGGATCAGCAGGTAATCCAGCGTAAAGCCCCCGATGTCCACCGTGATGACCTTGTTGAACTCTGAAATCCTCTGGTAGACGGTCATGGCGGCAGCATAATCCTGTGGGAAGGCGGCAGCGTCCAGGATCTCCACCTGATAGGGGATGCCCTTGTAGGTAAACTGCTGGATGCCCCTGCCCTTAAAATAACCCTCAAATTTCCGGTACAGTGCGCCGTAATGCTTCGGGGGCAGCCCCACCGGCAGCACTGCCTGGAGGATGGTATCCTGTGTGTCAAGCATCTGCTTTTCCGCCTCCATCGCCACTGCAAACAGCGTCAGGATGAAGAAACGGTCATCCACAGTCTTGTCCCGCATATAGGGTATCCGCTGCTCCGCAAGGGCATAGTAGCGCCCGCCAAAATGCAGGTATTCCCCCAGTGCGGGCCTGCAGTCGCCCTCCACAAATCCGGAAGTGAATATCTTATGCTCAGTCTTCATGTTCCTGTTCCCATGGTCTATGGGTACGATAATCTTCTGGTACATAGCTGTCATCTCCTTTATCCGGGAACTTCCCGTTCCCTGTTTACTTTTTTATACGCATGGTTTAAGTAAAAGCCAACAGCGGTATGTAAAAAACGGAAAGTTTTACATATTGTGTGCATAAAAAAACCGGGGCAGCACCATCTGGCACCGCTCCGGCAGTTTATTTCCCTATTTGGGGTTATTTTTCCGCTTCAGGTCATAAAGGTAGTCATCCACGCCCTTCACATGCTCCGCCCAGTCTCCGTCTTCATCCGTATCCCAGGTCAGCGCCTTTGCGGACAGATCCAGTTCCCGGCAGATTTCCGCCAGCTTCCTGCACCCCCGCTGGATGTTCTGGCGCTTCACGCATTTCTTCCCACAGGGAATGGCCTGCCCTCTCCAGTCCTTCCTGTAGTTTTCACAGTGGACGCACTTCTCGTTGTAATCCCCCCTGCAGACGGTCTTTAGCAGCTTGTCCATGTCATAGGCTTCATAGACGTTCTCCGTCCCCATCAGCTTCATTTCCTGCAGGAACGGCGGCAGGTTCGCATACTGGTTCGCCCCCGGCACGCACCCGAAGGTCCTGCCGGATAATGCATGGGCAAGGTCTCCCTTTAACGGCCCTTCTGTAATGAATACCGTCTTTTCTCCCGGACTGCCCGCCAGATGGACGGGGCTTCCGGATGAGGTACCCAGGAAAAAGCCTGCACTGGAGAGCCAGATGTACTTCCTGCCGTCATAGGGATGATCGAGGCGTATCTGCGCCCCCACAGTCAGCCCGTCCACATTGCGGACCGGCACTAAAAACCCGGAGGACTTGTTGGAGAAATGGATGGTCCACTCCCCGTCCTTATCCTGGTAAAATCCCGGCACGCCCTTTACGGTGCAGCCTGCCTCCAGCAGTTTCCCTGTCAGCTTCTTAAAGCCGAAGACCGGGGTGCTCTTATAGCCGTTCTCCTCGATCTGCCTGTCCGTGAACCCGCGCTTTAACAGGTTCTGCCTGTGGGTGTCCGCCAGTACCAGCATGGAAAAGAACATGCTGTATGTCTTATGCTTCACCGCATCCGGCGCTGGCGGGGATTCCGGTATCTCCGGCTCCTTTGGGGTGATCTCCCGTTTCCTTACCTGGTAGGAAGGCGCCTGTTCATTCTTCCCCAGGGCATCCTTGATCTCCCTGCAGGCGGTCTGGTTGTCCACCCCGTATATCTTCCCATACAGGGCGAGCATCCCCCCGCTTTCCCCGCACCGGTTGCACTTGAACACGTTCTTTTTTAAGTTCAGGTTGAGCTTCCCCCTGGACTCGCCGCAGAAAGGGCAGTCCGCATCCAGGCTCACCGCATTCTTATGCCGTATGCGCAGGTTTAAGAGGTATGCCACCTCCCTGATGGTAAAAGGAAAATCCTGGTACAAGGCTTTCCTCCTTTCCGCAGCCTGAAAACATGCTGCTCTCTTTCTAAAAAAGGCGGCCTGTGAAAAACCGCCCCATGTACTCCTTAACCGGGGCACAGCAGAAACTGCATCCCCTTATCCCCTGTTTCATCCTGCCTGTCTTAATGCCGCATCAATAAGGAACTTTGCCGCCGCACGCAGGAGGTTGTCAGGGCCGCCGTAAGAGTCCACATACCACTGCAGGTTTGCGGGCTTCTCAACGGCTACCTGCCCCAGCGTCTTCCCTTTGTTGAATCCCATGGGGATGACCACTGCGGCTGCACTGTCACGGCTTAACATGGAGTAAATCTGCTCCACGGGCATGTCCCTGCGGATCTCACCTGCCCCCTGTCCGTTTCCGCCTTTTCCTGCAGCTGCCTTTCCGGTTCCCGTCCCCTGCGCCGCTGCTGCGGGCCTGGTATTTCCGGGCGCTGTGCTGCCCTGTGCCGGGTTAGGTGCCGCCTGCCTGTTCTGCATGGCGGGCGTCACTCCCTGCGCGGGCTGTGGTGCCGGTGCGGGCTGCTGCGTCTGCCTGCCCTGTGCCTGGCTGGTTGTTGCCCCCTGTGCGGTCTGTCTTACAGCTGACGGGGCTGTCCCTGCCTGCTGCATGGCCGGCGTCATTCCCATGGCCTGCCCCACGTCTTCCGGCATGGGGATATATTCCTCGATCCCGTACTGTCCGGGGAAGATTTCCTCCTGGAGGATTTCACCGCCACCGGCTGCACCTTCCTGAAGGGCAGGGTCCATGCAGGTCCCTTCCGGCACCATGCCGCCCGTCCCCGCAAACATCTGCGCGTCAAAAGGCGCCTCCGTCACTTCCGGGTCAATGTCCCCTTCCCTGTCGGCAAACTGCAGGCCGAAACCGGCATCCGATAATGCCCTTCCCACTGCCGCTGTTTCCGCCAGTTCCACGAACTTGTTCCCGAACTGGTCATCCGCAGTCATGTATTTCTGCGCAAGCGCATTGGAGATGAAGTTGTCCTCATCGTCATTGCGGTTTAAGTACACCCTCGCCTCCACGATGGCCACCTGCTCCGTCAGCTTCAGGATCTTCTTTACGATCTTCCCCTCCGGGTATCTTAAGCGGAACCAGAGCTTGCGGTAGGCCACGTCAAGGTAGTATTTCCCCGCCTGCCCCTCTTTCTGGATAAGGCGCATGTACCTCCTGGGGTCAAAGCCCTCCACCCTGTTTAAGTTCCTGATCTCCTCCACTTCGTCATACATGCAGGCATTGTTCATTGTCATTCCATCCATTTGTTTTCTCTCCTTCCTTTTCATGGGGAGGGGTATATAAAATAAATACCCCGCTCCCCGCATTTACTTGAATTTTTTATGAAATTTTTTCAGATTTCCTCACACAAGGTAACGGCACATAAAATTGTCAAAGCTGTCATAATCGCTCCATCCCGCCTTTTCCGCTTCCTCCTCTGCCATGGTATCCCACAGGTCAAGCAGGCCGCTGTCATACCCGGATGTATCCACATCAAGCCTCTGGTGGAAGCAGTATGCCGTCCACAGGCAGCGGAGCTGGTCCCTGGCAAGTTCTTCATCAAACCAGCCCTTCCGGACAAACTCCTTCAGATATTCCATTTCAGCCTCCCGGCTGACTGTCCCCTGCATGGATTCGATGATCTGTGCGGCAGCATGGTAGCCGTCCCGCCGCAGTATATCCAGCTGGAATTTAACGTCTGTTCCATTCTTCATTTCCCGGCTCCTTTCTTCTGTGGCATTTTATGATGCCTGTTCCATGCACAGCATGAGCTGTCCGTTTTCTCCTTCCTTCAGTTCCACGTCCCAGTGCGGGCTGTCCGTAACATCTTCCGCGCTTTCTTTGCAGTCCGTCCCGGTCCCATCCGCTGGTTCCCGTTCTGCCTGCCCCGGCATGAAACGCCACTGGTTCAGGTAATAAAACGGGGTACGCCACACTTCATTGTCCGGGTGCGGGAACGGGGCTGCAAGGCTGTCCCCGATGGCTATGACAGCGGAACATCCCAGAAGGGAGAGCTGTATGTAGCACATCATGGCTGCTGTGCGGTCAATATCCTGCGCCACGAACAGCACATTCTTCTGGTAATTGATGCCACGCCTTTTTGCCGTGTTTGCAAATGCTATGAGCATGGCGCCTGCGCCGCAGGCCGGGTCGCTCACGCTGATATATCCTTTCTCCTTCAGCAGTTCCTCTTTTTCATCCCCGGCAAACTGCAGCTCGGACATGAAATGGCAGATATGGTAGGGCGTAAAGAACTGCCCTTTCTGCTCCTGCTGCAGATTAAGGTAATGGTACAGGCTGCCTAAGAAATCCTGTTCCGGGTTTTCCTCCAGCGCCAGCACCACAAACCCCAGCATCTGCGGGAAGACCTCCTGGTCCTCCTTCTGGTAGCTGTTAATGATGGAGAGGTACTGCTTCTCCCGCTCCTCCTTCTTAGGCCCCGGCATCACGTTTGCCAGGGATATTGCTGACAGGCTCAGGAAATCGTTCCATACCTGCCATCTGGAATGGCGGAATCGGAAACGGTCCATCAGGGCGCAGAATTCCTTTTTATAGTCTTTTTTCTCCATAGGCCGCCTGTCACCCTTCCAGCTGTTTCACGGAGATCTCAAAATCCATGTCCAGCCTGCTGTTCCTCACAATGATGCTGTCACCATCCCCGTCCATTACCTTCAGTCCGCCGCGTGCCACAGCCTCCTCAATATCGGAAAAGATCCTTTCCTTTTCCATGAACCCATCCTGGCAGCTGCAGCTCTCACACCCGCACTCTGACGATGTGCAGAGGTACTGCCTGCCGCTTTCCGGTGTGGCAACATACGGGTTGCACACGGCATATCCGTGTTCCTGCAGAGTGGAAACTGCGCTGTCAAATACTGTTCTGAGGATCTCGATGTTCCACGGGAATTTTTCTTCCGGGTCATCCTCCTCCAGCTCCAGCAGTTCTGCCAGATAGCGGTAGGTCGCATTGTCTATGGCATCCGCCCGCTCTGACATCCGCTGGGTGATCTCCAGTTCCCCTGTTTCTTCCATTTCTGTTTTTCCTGTGCTTTCTTTCCTGTTTTCCATATATCTGTTCCTCCTGTTTTCTATAAATTCATGACTTCCTGCCGGTATCCGGCATCTTTTTCCTGGTCTTTCTTTTCCTCCAGCAGCCGGTTATACTCCCTGATGACGCGCTCCCCAAGCCGGGTATTGCGCCTGTCGCACTCCGTATTGTGGATGGCGGTGCAGATGGCCTTTTTGCTCCCGATGATGGCGACCTGCGCCTTTGCCCTCGTTACGGCGGTGTAGAAGATATTCCGCCGCAGCATCTTGTAAAACATGGGCAGCCACGGCAGGATGACCATGGGGTACTCGCTTCCCTGGCTCTTGTGGACGGTTGTGGCATAGGCATGTTCCACCATCTCCAGCTCATCGCTGTTGTATTCCACACGCCGCCCGTCTGAGAATTCCAGTTCCGCCAGCTCCGTCCCTTCATCATCCACATAGATGTTCTTAATGCAGCCGATGTCACCGTTGCTGATCTGGTTCTTGTTCTTGTTATGGATGATACGGTCACCCAGCCGGAAGGTACGCTTCCCGGAACGGATCTCCGGCTTCCCTTCGGCTTTCGGGTTTACCATCTCCCACAGCCTTTCATTCAGTGCGTCCACGCTGGCATCCCCCTTCTTCCGGTAGGGGGTCAGCACCTGCACCTTGTCCTCGCCAAACGCGTCCACGCTGGCGCGGTACAGCTCCTGTGTCTTTTCTGCGGCCTCTGCCGCGCTCCCGGCAGGGATGAAGGTAAATCCCGCGCCATAATCCAGGGCGGCATCATTCTCCTGCATCCGCTTCGCATTTGCAGCGATCCGGCTGTCCTCTGCCTGGCGGAAAACCATGTCAAGCACTGTCACCGGGATCACGCCGCACTGTACTAGCTCCCGGAACACGTTTCCGGGGCCTACGCTGGGAAGCTGGTCCACATCCCCCACCAGCACCAGGCGGGTCCCCGCCCGGATATGGTCAAAAAAGATATAGGACAGCCTCATGTCGGACATGGTGAACTCGTCCACTATGATGAAGCCTGCCTCCAGCATGCCTTCCATTTCCTCATTGTCCTCATCGCTGGTAAGCCCAAGGGCACTGTGCATGGTCATGGCGTCCTGCCATCCTGTGCTTTCCGCCATTCTGCGGCTCGCCCTTCCCGTGGGCGCTGTCAGCAGCACGCTGCTCCCGCCCAGCTTTTCATTGATATACAGGAGCACCTTCTGCACCGTGGTCTTCCCTGTCCCGGGGCCTCCCGTGACAATGCTGACCAGATGGCTGAAAGCCTGCCGCACGCTCTCCTCCTGTTTCGGGGAAAGGCCGATGCCCAGCTCCCTCTGTGCTTCTGCCAGGAGGAACGTGATATCCGCCTGTGCCTCCTGTTTGGCAAGGAGCAGCGATGCCAGCTTCTTCGCCGCGCCGCATTCATACCCGTACATGTTCGCCGGGTAAAGGGCGCCGCTGTCATAATACATCTGCTTCTCCTTCACCAGCCGGTAAAGCACCTTGTAGACATCCACTTCCGTGACTGCCTCCCTGCCATACCCGGCGTTTAACTGCTCATAAACTTTTTTCTGGAACTGCTGCTTGTCCTGGTACAGGTGCCCCTCCTGCATTTCCTGTTCCATGCAGTAACGGACACAGCCTTCGATCCGCATGGGGTCATCCGGCTTCCCTTTGTTCGCCTTTGCGATCTCGTCCACGGTCAGGAAACCGAAGCCGTTTATCCTGCAGAGGGAAAAGGGCTGGTTCTTTACGGTATCCAGTGCGTCGTTCCCAAATTCCTCATAGATCTTCTGTATCTTTTTGGGCGTCACCTTAAAGGGCGTCAGGTATGCCGCAAGGTCGCGCAGGGCATGGCTCCCCTGGTAGGACAAGAGGATGGCATCCAGCTTTTTACGGGTGATCCCCTTGATCTCCAGCAGGCTGTCCGGGTAATGGTCCAGCACGTCAAATGTCCTTGTGCCGAACTTCTCCACAATCAGCTCCGCCGTCCTCGGCCCGATCCCCTTGATCATGCCGGATGACAGGTAGCCTTTGATCCCTTCCTCTGTCTGGGGCAGCATCTCCTCATAGCTTTCCACCTGGAGCTGCAGCCCGTATCTGCTCTTTATCCATTTTCCCTGAAAGTCGGCTTCCGTCTTGTCCGTCTCCGGCAGGCCGGTGCCTGTCGCCGTGAACCGGAACCCTTCCCCTTTATAGCGGGCATCCCTTGCCGCCTCCGGCACGCTGCCATCCTCCGTGTGGTACACGAAGATGCAGAAGCCGTTGTCCTTATTATGAAAAATTTCCTTTACAAACCTGCATCTCATCTGTTTTCTCCCTTCATTGTGCTTTCCTCATCCCAGTCATACAGTAAAAGGTCATGGCTGGAAGTACGGGTATCCCTTCCGCTTCTCCGGAACCGGTAATTCCGGAAAGCAAATCCTGTAGGTTTATGGGTATAGCGCACAGCAAGGACATGGTATTCAGTACCGAGCCAGGATGCGGTCCCTATGGTTTCTTCCGTCTCCTCACCAAAGTTCAGCGCATATAACCAGTTGTCGCTCAATCTGCGGGGATCAGCATATGCCTCCCCTCCCGGAAGGGAGATGAGCTTTTCCTTCATGGCATGATAATCCTTCAGTCCCGGATGTGCTGCCAGGGTATCAGCAGCCAGCGTCTTTTCAAACTCGCGGAACGGTATAAAAGGTTTCTTTCCCGGAAAGTCTCCGTTCCCGTCAAGGTGGCGGATCTCCCCGTTAGAAACAATCTCAAAAACAATATCCGCTCCCACAGTACAGTCATTCTCACAGTAATTTCCTGCAGGCGAAGCCGTATACCAGATCCCGTCTGCCGTGGACCGGTTAAAATAGCGCTCCGGCCCCTCTATGGTACGGAATGTGTCCCTGCAGAGGCCGGCTTCCTCCAGATAGAACGCCACTCTGATATGTTTCCATTTTTTCTCTGTTCCTTTCCAATCCGGAGTGGCCGGCCCGGGCATTTCTTTTATTTCTGCAAGCATGGCGCCGCCTTCGCTTTCCAGCAGGACATAGGCAGGGATATCCAGTTCCCCTGCCACTTTGATCTCACCCTGCATCCCGCTGCTGATCCGGCTGCCGCACACAATGATGGCTTTGCTCAGCTTCAGCACGGACAGTCCGAAGGCAAGCCCCGCTTCCCTCTCTTCCGGGATGTGGTCATCCAGATATTCGGGGAGGAAGCTGTGGGGCGCTATCGCCCTGCATCCGAAAATTTCAGATACAAGGCGTGCGTAGTGCTCTGCATTCTCCATGTTCTGCCACATACCCTCTTTTGTCGGTGCCGACAGCGGGGAACAGATATATACAAGGTCATTTTTCTTCATTAAGCTGCTCCTTTCATTTTGACGGAAAACCTCCTGCTTTCCGTAGTGTTCACATAGTCATCGTAGACATCCGGGTGCTGCACCTTTAAGCGCTCCAGCCCCTTCCTGTCGATCCCTGTACGGTAGGAGGGGTTATAGGAGAGGACATACTGCGTACCGCCGTCTGTAATGACTGCCGTGCAGCTTGTACCCATTGCCTCCACGATCTCCGCATAGGCTTCCTTCATCTTTTCCTCCAGCTTTTTCGCCTCGCCGTCATGCTGTGCCTTCAGCTCCTTTAATTCCATGTACTTCCGGATGCTGCCCAGGTATCTGCGTCCCAGTTTTACCTGTTCCGCGTCCTTGTCGGCAGGCCCGCAGTGCTTCCGGATGCTCTCCAGCACAAGGTCTGGCTTCTCCGTGTAATCCGGCTCAGCGCTTTTTTCCACGTTCTCTTTCCAGAAATATTCCTCCTCCGCGATCAGGTCCTCCTCAATATCCATGTCACGTTCCATGTAACGGATGAAGAATTCGTTCTCGTTGTTCCCATACAGGCAGGCAAAGTACATCCTGTCGATGTTCATGACCGCCATGTAGTGCCGCCCCTGGTACTCGTAATTGACCGGGGTGGAATCATTTGCCCATTTGTTCTGGCAGTTGTAGTTGGTGGTCTTGCACTCAAGGATGCCTTTCGTGCCGTCGGGGAAATCTATGAAGAAATCCACGTCTGCCAGCATGAAGGGATAGAGCGGGTGGCGGAACATCTTCCGGACGGGGTATACCTTAAGCCCTGTCTTTCTGGAGAAGATCTCCGCAACAAGGTCCTCCAGGCGGTGCCCCACTTCCTTTGCCACCCAGTTGTCTTCCTCCTCATCCACCACAGGCTGTATGCCCAGCTTGTCATAGTACAGGTCACGTTTCGTACAGAACGGCGACATCCCCATGATGGCTGCGGCGTCGCTGCCTCCGATCCCTTTGCGGCGGAAGGAAAGCCAGTCCTCCCTGCTTAAGTTTTCCGTGTCAACAAATACCTCTGCCTCATAATTCAGGTCCAGTCCCATATTTTTCCTCACTTTCTGCCGCCCGCTGCGGCTGCATCTTCCGGACAGAAAAAGAGAAGGCTGATACTCCTTCTCTCCCTGTCCTTATCATTATTCTGTTTTATTTTCTGTGGCAGGCTGCCCTGCGCCTGGCGGAAAGGACAAGGGCGTCCTCCCCGATCCCGGCATCTGCCTTCGGGGTCCTGGCTGCCCTTTTCCTGCACTTTTCAATGGCTGCATCACGGTCATAGCCGGCTTTCTCCTGCAGCCCCGCCGTGATCTTCCGGCACCTGTCACGCATACGCTCATACTGCATTACACCACAGAAGCCCAGACGCTCCCTGTCATTCTGCAGGAACTCGTCCAGCATGTCTGCGTAATCCGCAAGTACGTTGCATATCACGGTCAGGTCGCCTTCACAGCTTGTAATGGTTTCCTCCCGGCTGTGCGTCACGCTGTAATAGCGGATGGGCACCTTTCTGCGCTCATCTTCCTCAACATCCTCTGCAATCTGTATGGAATCCTCAACCATTGCAGCAGCCCTCCTTCCTACCATTTGTAAATACCCGGTATGTCATATTCCGTCCAGTTGACGGATAACGCCCTTGCTATGGTCTCTTCCATCCTGGCAATCCTGCCCCCTTCCTCGCCTTCGCAGGCAAGCATGTAAAGGATCTCGGAAATGCCGAAATAGATGTCATGCGCCGTACAGGGGTCTTCCCCGTACTGTGCCTTGAACAGGTCCACTGCTTCCGCTGCATACTTACGGGCAATGCCCAGTTTGTCCATGACGCCCTTCATACAGTTGACAGGGTTCATGACCTCGATCTTTAACAGCTTCACCAGGTTTCCTGCGGCAAGCTGGTACTTCCCGTACAGGAGCTTCAGCTGGTCATCGAACTCACTGAGCTTGGTGCCGTTCCTGTGTCCCAGCCTCAGTGGGCTGCCCAGGCTGATGGTGGTATTTTCCTTTCCGGATACCAGCATGGGGAAAATGTTCGCCCCGCCGGAGCCTGTGTCGGATGTGGTAATCCGTACCACGGGTTTCATCTCATCGGGCGTTTTCCCATGCAGTGCCAGCTCCTTACGGTAGGCATCCAACAGGGCATCTTCCCCGGAAAGCTCCCAGAGTGCGGATGCCATGTCATGCTCATAAAAACCGGCAAGGTAGCTGCAGCCCTTAAAGTTCGTTGTCAGGTAGTCCACGGAATGCAGGAACACCTGCTCCATGTCAAGCACCGCATAATCATGGCAGTCGCCTCCCAGCACAGCGGAGACCTTGCCTTCCGAAATGCGTAACAGCGCCTCTCCCTTTGCCACCTTCAGGCAGTCGTTCAGGATTCTCGCATACACGCTCTTTTCCACCCT